>JAHHLF010000380.1 GCA_018679315.1 Bacteroidia bacterium
AGGGCATAAAGCAACCTGTACGCACCTTTTAATTCTTTAGCCGCTTCAATCGGCACCAATAGTTCGGGTTGCCAGGCTCTTGCTTCCTTTGTCGGCGAAAGCTGATTGGAAATTTTTGTTGCCCAGTGTGCTAGTGCCGTAAACATACCGCTTCGCACATCGCCCTTAGTGCTTATCAAAACCTTTTTAAGAAGCATAGCATAAAAGGCGATGACTACCGCCAGGGCGATCAGGGAAACAATGGCATTTATAATGAACATTATCAGGAAACATCCGACCGTCCCAATAAGTGGGACCAGGATAGGGACTTTAAGCATAGGCCGGAAACTGGGAAGCTCCAGGCTTTGCTCTATCAAGACTACGACGTTGATCATGGCATAGGTGATCAGGAAGAACATGGTGATCAACGGGGCAATAGCATTCAGATTACGGAATAATAATGAAATGATGACAACGACCATGGAAAAATAAATGGCATTGCTGGGCTCTCCAGTCTTTCCAAGCTTCGCAAAGAAGGTGCTACGCGGCAATATATTTTTTTGGCCAAGGGCGAACAGGATACGCGGTGCGCCTACCATAGAACTTAAGGCCGAAGAGAAAGTCGCGCCAAGCAATCCGGCTATGACAATGGGCTTCCAGAGCGACCTGTCTATGAAGATATAATAATCGCTCACCAATTCCTCGGGTGTCGCCATTACAGAAGCGACCAAAATGAGGAAGACGTAGATAATTCCTGTAAGGGCCACGGCGTATAAGGTTCCATTAGGAATACTTTTTCTGGGATTGCTTAATTCTCCGGACATATTTACGCCGGCCATAATGCCGGTAACGGCCGGGAAAAATACGGCAAAGACCAACCAGAATGATCCTTCTTTAAATCCTGTAAGTAGACCCTGGGCATCGAAAATAGGTTCCCCTTCAAAATGCCCGAACCATTGGAGGTTATCAATATCAAGGGGAGAATCCAGGGCTCCACCTACAATACTGATGAGGGAGCCAAAAATTATCGCCATGATGACATATTGGATCTTAAAAGCTACATCGGCACTTATACCGGCAATAAGGGCTATGATACCAAAAACGAGGACATCTATCAACAAGGGGTCATGTGCGGGAAAGATCCAGAGCCACCCCTCCCGGAAACCAAAAATATACATGGCAACTGCACATGCTTGCGCCAGGTAGAGCGGAATGCCAATACTCCCTCCGATCTCAAGTCCCAACGATTGTGAAATAATAGAAAAGGCCCCTCCGGATTCGATCCGGATATTCGTCGTCATAGAGGCCATACTTAAACTCGTACACAGAGTGATTAGAATAGAGACTCCAACGATGACCAAAGCCCCCAAAACACCAGCATTCCCTACAACCCAAGGGTGGCGGATATACATGATCACCCCGAGGATGGTCAGTACCGTAGGGGTAAAAACCCCCTGGAAAGTGCCAAAATATTTTGTCTTCCTGGGTTTGTTGAAATACTTGAATAGGGAGGACATAGAATGGTGTTGGTCTTAGAAGGTAATTTTTTCTGTCCGATTTACAAAAAATGAAATTGTAAAGAAGGCTAAAACCATTCCTGGAAATTGCGTACCTTTTTAGATGCAAAACAAGTGATCATGGATTCTAAATATAAGATGGAAATGGCGAACAAAGGCCATGAGGAGATCCCTGGCAATCCATCTACAGCAACCAGCAGTAAAAAGAAATTAAATGACAGGTCCAATGGTGCACCACTCCGTGTGCTCAGTGAAGAAGATTGGAAATTCTGGATAGAGAATGGCTATGTCATTATAAAGAATGCAGTACCCAAAGAACAAGCGCAGGCGACTGCCGATTTTCTCTGGGAATTTGAGGAGAAGGATCAAAATGATCCAACTACCTGGTATACAGCACCGAGAGCTGAAATGAAGATGAAAGAGTTGGCAGGTACCGGTATGGTGGAGGTATATAATAACCAACATTTATGGAATAACCGGCAGATGCCGAGAGTCTACGATGCCTTTGTTGACATTTGGGGCACAGAGAAATTATGGGTGACAATAGATAGGGCCAATCTGAATTTCCCGATCCGGGAAGGGTTTGAACAAAAGGGATTTATCCATTGGGATTACGATCCGGAGACACGCCCACAAAATGTGCAGGGGGTACTGGCACTCGCAGACCAGACCGATGAGAACATGGGGGGCTTCCAATGCATTCCCTGGCTATACAGAAATTACGATAGCTGGAAGCAGTCACAGCCCGAAGACCGGGATCGGTTTCAACCCGATACCAGCGGTCTGGAAGATAAGATCGTAAAGGTGAAAATGGAGGTGGGCGACCTTTTGATCTTTAATAGCACTGAACCGCATGGGATCCGACCAAATAGATCTAAAGACAAGGTGCGTATGGCCCAATACATTTCCATGATGCCAGCCGAAGAAGACAATGAAGAAATGCGTGAATGGCGTATCAACTCCTGGAAACACCGTATCGCTCCCGAAGGATATGCCTTTCCGGGCGACCCAAGAAATTGGGAGCAGGAGAAATATCAACGTGCCGAACTCACAGAACTGGGGGAAAAGTTACTGGGACTCAAGTCCTGGGAGGATTAGTTCTTGGTTCATAGTTCTTAGTTCATTGTTCTTAGTTGGTGGTTCCTAGCTTGTACTGACCGTAGCGTCAGTATTGACTGTGTCCGTTCATTTAATTTCCGAGTCATTTCGACATGAGGAGCAATGCGACGATTGAGAAATCCCATGAATTATATTGCGCTTACTCTCATAAGGGTGAGATTTCTCACACTAACTTCGTTCGGTTCGAAATGACTAAGAACTTCAAAGCATAAAAAAATTCGAAGTACGAGGTGAGAAGTTGCCAGGTATAAAATCCTGATATAATTAAATATGCTCTTTTAGGGTTCATACCTGCTAATTAATTCTATTTTTGCGCGCTTACATCCAAAAGGCGTGAAAAAATATCTAAACCTCTTCGATTTTTCCCAGCAGGTAAATTACCGTACCGAAATTTTATCCGGACTCACCGTTGCCCTGGCATTGGTACCTGAAGCTATAGCCTTTGCACTTATCGCAGGCTTGTCTCCATTAACCGGACTCTATGCTGCTTTTGTAATGGGGCTGGTTACTTCTATTCTAGGGGGAAGACCGGGGATGATCTCCGGAGCTACAGGCGCTATAGCAGTAGTCATTGTTTCTCTTGTCCAGCAACATGGGGTGGAATACGTTTTCGCCGCAGTTGTGCTCGCTGGAATTATCCAGGTTGGAGCCGGCTTATTGCGCCTGGGGAAATTTATGCGGCTGGTACCACACCCTGTGATCTTTGGCTTTGTCAATGGTCTGGCCATAATCATCTTTATGTCACAGATAGACCAGTTTAAAACCCTGGATGGGGGCTGGCTTTCAGGCATGAGCCTATATATTTTCTGCGCTTTAGTATTGCTTACTATGGGAGTGATCTGGGGTCTGCCTAAGTTGAGCAAGGTAGTGCCGTCATCTTTGGTGGCTATCTTACTCGTATTCGGTATCGTGGTTGCTTTTGGCCTGGATACACGTACTATTGGTGATATTGCTTCTATTGAAGGTGGCTTACCGCCATTTCACTTGCCAGCAGTACCTATGGTGTTTGAAACCCTTGAAATTATTTTCCCATATGCCGCTATCATGGCGGGTGTAGGCCTTATTGAAAGCTTGCTGACACTGAATATTATTGATGAGATCACCGAAACCAGAGGTCGGGGTAATAAGGAAGCCGTGGCCCAGGGGACAGCAAATATCCTCTCTGGCTTATTTTCAGGGATGGGCGGATGTGCGATGATAGGACAGAGTCTTATCAATACTTCAAATGGTGCCCGTGCCCGACTCTCAGGCATCGTCGCAGCGGTAATGTTATTGGTCTTTATTATGTACGGATCTGCCTTAATTGAGCAGGTACCTATGGCTGCACTGACCGGTCTGATGATCATGGTAGCCCTTGGGACATTTGAATGGGCCAGCCTGCGCACGTTCAGACGTATGCCAAAATCGGATGTACTGGTCATGATATTGGTGACCCTGGTGACCATATTTCTACACAATCTTGCCCTGGCCGTACTCGTAGGGGTTATCATCGCAGCCTTGGTTTTTGCCTGGGATAATGCAAAACGCATCCGGGCGCGAAAACATATCGATGAGGATGGTGTAAAGCACTATGAAATTTACGGGCCTCTATTCTTTGGATCGACCGGGCTCTTTAGTGAAAAGTTCGATGTGCTCAATGATCCTGAAGAAGTTATTATTGATTTCAGGGAAAGTCGCGTAGTGGATATGTCGGCCATTGAAGCCCTCAATAAGATCACGGAGCGCTATTTGAAAGTAGGGAAGAAAGTGCACCTAAAACACTTAAGTAAGGATTGCAGAAGGTTGCTTAATAATGCTGATGACATTATTGAGATCAATGTATTGGAAGATCCTACGTATAAAGTTGCTGTTGATAAAATATAAATCCTCTTTTAGAAGGATTCCTTCTTTTTCCGTGGTTGTATGTGAGTGAGGGCGTAAAGAATTGCCGAAGCCTTGGAGGCAATTTAGGCCGAATGAGCGGTTCTGAAAATCAGCTATTTTCAGAAACACCTAGGAAAAAGAAAAGAGGCCCTTTCTTTGTTTCGTTTCTTTGGGCCAGCAAAGAAATGAAAAGAAATAAAGTTTCATCAATGGAAAAAAGTAAGGGAAGTAAATTTATTTGATTTAAGTCATTTTCATCCATCATTCCTATCAACATAAATTAAAACAAAACAATCTGGGTTTCTTCAGTTTCCATATCATATAACAACAGCCCTTCATCGAGATCTCCCATATAGTCCAGCAGTTTCCCGGAGGCATCCCAAACCGCAGACCCTCCTACTTTCATGGATCCACTGGCCTCACCTACACAGTTCACGAGCAGGGCAGGAATCCCATTTTTTTTGGAAATAGCAGACAAGTCCTTATACGCCCTTTCATTCCCTTCTGTAGTCTTGGCGACACTGGCCACATAGACATCCGCTCCTTCTTTAATCGCATTATCTACATGCGCTGCACAGGACAATTCATAACAGATGGCTGGTGCAATACGCTTGCCTGATACTAAAAGCGGGGTGATCGTTTTACCTGGCACGAAATAGGCTTCTTCATCCGGATGTAAATATTTCTTCCCATAGGTTTGCCTCGGTGCGTTAGGGGAAAAGATGACCATGCCTATCCAGACGCCTTCCTCCGTTTTGACAGGCACACCTACACAAATGCTGATGTCGTATCTGTCTGCTTCCTCCTGTAAAATATCGAAATGCGGGTTCTCCTGGCTTGTAGCAAGCACATGCGCCAGTTGAGGCTCGTAAGCTGTCAGGGATAACTCTGAAAAGAAAATGATGTCTGCGCCCTGTTCTGAAGCTTGGTGTACATAATGCACATGAGCGCCAATATTGATTAGCAGATCTCCTTTGACGGGCCAGGTTTGTGCCAGGGCTATTTTCATTTTTTATCTCTTGAATCTGCCAGGGCCTGATCTAAAATAGAAATGGCAAGATCTATTTCATCCCGACTGACGCTTAAAGGAGGTGCAATACGAAAGACGCCGCTCAATCCGGGTAGCCGGACGATATTCATACTGAGTCCCAATTCCAGACAGCGGTCTGAAATACGGTGCCCCAGTTCAGGAGCAGGTTCCTTGCTCTCTCTGTCAACAACGATCTCAACGCCAAGTAATAATCCACGTCCTCGGACATCGCCTATACACTCATGTTTTTCTTGTAATGCCAGCAATTCCTTCTTTAAATAGGCGCCTTGTGTTTTCGCGTTCTCGCTCATTTTCTCATTGATCAGGATATCGATCA
>JAHHLF010000065.1 GCA_018679315.1 Bacteroidia bacterium
CAGGTATTGCTTGGAGATCATTTTATGATCCTGACTGAATACATATTTGGTAATAAATGTCTCCTTGTGATGATGATGCCCATGATCATCTTCATGATGATCGGTATGTGCATGTGCGTGTTCAGACATAATCAGTTCTTTATAATAATCTTTCTATAGCTTTCTTATTGCATTTCCATTTGTTGGGCAAAGGTTTGTTGCCCTTCTATCCATGCATTGTATTCTTCTTCTGTTTCAACAATGATCTTCATTTGCATATTGTAATGCGATTTACCGCAGATCTTGTTGCACAGAAGTATGTAATCAAACTCCCATGGATCTGAATTTTCCTCACCAGCTGCGGCCCGTTCAGCCCGAATGGCATTGGTGCGTTTTACCTTATCGATCACATCAGGATCTTGTCTCATATCGGCCGTCGTGATTGTTGGCGTAAATGAGAATTCTGTTGTCATTCCAGGAACGCAATTCATCTGTGCCCTGAAGTGCGGCATATAGGCCGAATGCAATACATCTTGCGATCGGAATTTGAAGTTGATCTTCCTTCCAACAGGCAGGTGTAATTCTTTTACTATCACATCGTCTGAGGCATTAGGATCGTTTTCGTCTATTCCCAGGATATTTGCCTTAGCGATATCAATTCGGCGCACATTCGCTTCACCCAGAACATTATCTGCGCCGCCATATCGTGCCGTCCAATTAAATTGTTGTGCATATAACTCGACGATCAGGGGATCGTCCTCATCATTAATATCCATGATATTCGTCCATGTATACAGACCCCAGATGATCAATCCTGCTAAAACAATTACAGGTATGATCGTCCAGATAAATTCTAGTCGGTCGTTATCTGCATAGTACAAGGCCTTATTGCCTTCCTTGCCCCTATACTTATAGGAAAAATAATGCAGCAGTGCCTGAGTTATCGTTTGCACAAAAAAGATGATGGCAAAGGATACCCACATGAGTTGATCATAATCGACACCGTGTTCTGAAGCAGCAACAGGTAGTAATGTTTTTGAGTATTTGGCGAAACTGAAGATAGTGATCCCGTAGATAAATATCAGGAACACAAACATCAGAATACCATTATATCTATTGTCCTTATCGGTGGCTACTTGTGAGACTTCCGTTTTGAGCTGAGAGAGCTCAAATATCTTAGTCATTTGCCAGATAGCTATGGCAATAAGAAGGAGAATCGCTAATGTTAATAATACGGTCATCAGTTATACTATAATGCTTTTACTAATAATGAAACTGCCTGCTTTCTTCTATATATGGATTACGGGTAGGCTGCAACGGGGCTTTGGTAAGCGCCGTGAATACCCAATAAATAAACAATCCTGCGAAGAAAAGTACGCCTCCGATCTCTGGAATTCCAATAGACCATTGATCGCCAACTGTCGCAGGCATGATCATATTGAAAACATCCATATAATGCCCACACAAGATCACTATTCCTGTCATGATCACGAACCAATTAATCCTTTTGTAATCACTGTTCATAAGCAGCAGTAAAGGGAAAATAAAGTTCATAGCAAGCATGCCAAAATACGCAAGTTTGAAATCCTCGATCCGAGTTACAAAATACGTAACCTCTTCCGGAATATTGGCGTACCATATCAGCATAAATTGACCGAACCATAGATAGGTCCAGAAAATACTGAAAGCAAACATAAATTTAGCCAGATCGTGTATATGATTGTCATTGACATCGGGTAAATACCCTTTAGACTTCAAATAGATGCTTATCATGGCGATCACGGTAATACCACTTACGAACATGCTCGCAAATACATACCATCCAAATAAGGTGCTGAACCAGTGTGGATCAACACTCATGATCCAATCCCAGGACATGATGGATTCGGTGATCAGGTAAAATACCAGAAAGCCGGCAGACCACCTAAAGTTCTTTATAAAGTTCCTGTTGTCGTCTGAATTATCCTGGGCAAGTGATAATTTCCTGGAGTATTCTCGATAGAAGATCCAGCCTCCAAGGAAAATTGCTGCCCGGATCAGGAAGAATGTAGGATTCAAATAACCACTTTTATTTTGTAAAAGCTCATCATGTGCGACAACTTCGGCGTCCATCCATGGGAACATATGGTTCATATGAAGAACAGAAAGGACAAGGATAACAAATACGATAATGCCCCCCGGTACCAGATAGGCAGTGATCCCTTCCATTACACGGAATAACAAAGGCGACCAACCTGCTTGCGACGCGCGCTGTACTGCATAGAAGGCCAATACACCCAATGCGATCATAAAGAAAAAGAAGGCGGCAACGTACAAGGCAGACCAGGGTCTGTTTTGCAACTGGTGCAACAAATGTTCATCGTGGGCATCGTCATGATGCGCTTCTTCGGCAGGGGCTGCATGAGCGGCCTCTTCACCATGGTCTCCTCCGTGCCCATCATCCTGAGTGGCAACCATAGCTTTTGCTTCTTCAACAGTAGAAGGTGCAGAAACAAATCCGACGCCTAATCCCAATAGCCCTAAAGCCATCAGAATGATTGAACCCATTTTTAGTCTGTTAGAAAACGTATACATTCTTTTCCGCTTATTCAGTTAGTTCAGCCTTTAATTTCATCACGTATTCAGAAACCTGCCAGCGTTCTTTGTGATCTAATTGTCCGGCATAGGAACCCATTGCATTTAAACCGTAGTAGATCACATGATACGTGCTACCTACGGTAATATCCCTTCCAACATCTGCATAGCTGGGTACACCTAATATTTTTTCTCTTTTTACCAAAGTACCTTGTCCGGCTCCTTTAGGCCCATGACAAATGGCACAATAGATATCGTAAAGTACTTTTCCCTCGGCGAGGTTAACTTCTGTATTCAAAGAATCCAGCGGGCTAAGCTGAGCTCTAGATTCCAGTTTACCTTCTATATCATTTGCGATATCGTAAGGAACTGTACCTCGCGCAATGGTATTCTCGGCCGGTATTAAGGCAAGAGTGCCATCGGGTAAAAAATATACAGGCTGGTATGCCTCATATCCCACAGGCTCATACATATTTGGCATGTATTGATAGTTGGGCCGATTTTTATTGGCACAAGAGAACCCGATTAATACGAGCATTCCGAAAGCCGCTATTTTGAGTAATTTCATCATTCCGACTTATTCCTTTTCTATACTTTTTATTTCGATAGCTCCTGTAGAAGCCAAAAGATCTTTCAAATTTTCTACGCTGTCATGCGGTTCTATCTCCATCACAAAGAGGTCATCTGTTGTTCTAGGATCCGGATTTTCTGCTTTTTTAAAAGGCCATAATCTACTTCGTAAATAGAAGGTGATCACCATAAGGTGGGCTGCAAAGAATACTGTCATTTCAAACATGATGGGCACAAAGGCCGGCATGTTCTCTATATAACTAAAACTTGGCTTACCCCCGATATCCTGAGGCCAATCCTGGATCATGATATAGTTCATCATTACGATAGACACGATCAAACCTAAACACCCATACATAAAAGAAGTTATTGCGATACGTGTAGGGGCTAATCCCATTGCCTTGTCCAATCCGTGAACCGGAAACGGACAATATACTTCTTCAATGTGGTGCCTGGCCGCTTTGACTTTCTTGACAGCCTGCATCAGTATGTCATCGTCATTATAATATGCATGTATAACTTTCGAGGCCATAGTTAGCTGTTTGATTTAAAATTGTTCGCCTGACCTGCCCAATCGTCCCGCTGCGCCCTTCCTGGGAAATTCCCGGTAAGCTTATCGAGCATATCGTATTCACGGGAAGTCATCTTACTCACCTGATCAAAGGTGTAAATTCCGATCTGGTTTAGTGTTGCTTCCATCTGAGGCCCGATCCCTTTTATCTTCTTCAGATCGTCTGCTTTGTCTGTCTCAGGATCAAATGTGCCTAAACTGGCTAATAGATCATCAGCCTGTGCTTCGGAATCGGTACTTGTATCAGTTACTTCATCTTCTTTCTTTTCAACTACCTCTTCTACCCTTTCAGCTACTTCTTCCTGATAGGTCATCTGAGCCGAGTTTTGAATTGGTGGGTGCAGGGGTTGCCCGGCTGCACGTAATTTTTTATATCGTTCTCCAGAAGATTTCAGAATCGATTTAACTTCCGCCTGTGCAATAACAGGGAAGGTTCTCGCATATAATAAAAAGAGAACAAAGAAGAAACCGATCGTTCCGATAAAAATTCCAATATCTACAAAAGTTGGTGAGAACATGGTCCACGAAGATGGAAGGTAATCTCTGTGCAAGGAAGTCACAATGATCACAAATCGTTCAAACCACATTCCAATATTAACTACGATGGAGATAATAAAGGATACGAGAATACTGGTTCGGATCTTTTTCACCCACATGATCTGCGGAGAAACAACATTACAGGTCATCATCAACAAATATGCCCACCAATAAGGTCCTGTTGCCCTATTTAAGAATGCGTATTGTTCATATTCCACTCCTGAATACCAAGCGATGAACAACTCGGTGATATAAGCACAGCCTACAATGGATCCGGTGATCATGATCACTATATTCATCAACTCGATATGTTGTACTGTAATATAGGCTTCCAAGTTACAAACCTTACGCATAATTATAAGCAGTGTCTGTACCATGGCAAAACCTGAGAAGATCGCCCCGGCAACAAAGTATGGCGGGAAGATTGTCGTATGCCATCCTGGAATTACCGAAGTGGCAAAGTCAAAGGATACAATAGTATGTACAGATAGTACAAGTGGTGTAGCCAAACCGGCCAATACCAGGGATACTTCTTCAAATCGCTGCCAATCTTTAGCCCGGCCTGTCCAGCCAAAACTTACAAGACTGTATATCTTTTTTTGGAATGGTTTTACAGCGCGGTCCCTGATCATAGCAAAATCAGGAAGTAAGCCTGTCCACCAAAATACTAAGGAAACAGATAAATACGTAGAGATCGCAAATACATCCCAAAGAAGCGGGGAATTAAAGTTCACCCAAAGGGAGCCCAGCTGGTTCGGAATGGGAACTACCCAGTATGCAAGCCAAGGGCGACCCATATGAATAATTGGGAACAGCCCTGCCTGGATCACAGAAAATATGGTCATGGCCTCGGCAGAACGGTTTATGGCCATTCTCCATTTCTGTCTGAATAACAAGAGGACAGCAGAGATCAATGTACCGGCATGACCGATACCTACCCACCAAACGAAATTCGTGATATCCCAGGCCCAGTTTACAGTCTTATTCAAGCCCCATGAACCAATACCTGTAGATATGGTATAGACAATGGCTCCAATTCCCCATAAAAGGGCGGCCAAGGCGATGGAAAAAACGATCCACCACTGTCTGTTGGCACGGCCTTCCACTGGTGCGGCAATATCCACCGAAACGTCATGATACCCTTTGTCTCCGAGGACTAGTGGCTTCCTGATAGGTGCTTCGTAATGCGATGCCATATAGTTTTTCTAATTTCTTTAGTTAGTTATTATGCTTCATCGGTATTGCGCACTTTGACATGGTAAAAGACATTGGGTTGTGTGCCCACGCTTTCCAATAAGTGGTATACCCGCTCGCTTTCTTTAAGCTTGCTTACTTCACTTTCTTTATTATTGATATCCCCAAAAACAATAGCTCCGGTATCACAAGCATTTGAACAAGCCGTCTGGAATTCTTCATCCTTCACTTCGCGTCCATCCCGCTTGGCATCCAGTATTGATTTTTGAGTCATTTGTATACATAGAGAACATTTCTCTATGACCCCTCTGGACCTGACCGTAACATCAGGATTGATCACCATTTTTCCAAGATCGTCATTGAAATGGAAATCAAATTCATCATTATTATTATACAGGAACCAGTTAAACCTTCTCACTTTGTACGGACAGTTATTCGCACAGTAGCGCGTACCTACGCAACGGTTATAGGCCATATGGTTTTGCCCTTGCCTACTATGCGTAGTAGCAGCAACCGGACATACAGTCTCGCAGGGTGCATGGTTACAATGCTGGCACATGACTGGCTGGAACGCAACCATTGGATTGGTTGCCGGATCTTCCATTTCCTCAAAACCTGTTTTAGATTCCAAGGCGCCTGAAATTTCTTTTTTCTTAGTAACGTCTCCTTCAAAGGTGTCCTCAGAAGAATAGTACCGATCTATGCGCAACCAGTGCATATCCCTGGAAAGCCGTACTTCTTGTTTACCAACGACAGGTACATTGTTTTCTGCATGACATGCGATGACACATGCGCCGCAACCTGTACAGGCATTCAGGTCTATCGACATATTGAAGTGATGCCCGATAGAGCGGTCAAAGCTCTCCCAAAGATCCACTGAAGTGGCGGGCACTTCCTGATGGTTCAAGGATACCTGTGGAACATGGTTCCATTCGCTGGCATCTTCTGTATTATATGTTTCAAGAGAGGTCTCTTTTATAATATCGCCCCTACCCATTAGGGTATTGTGCAATTGAATACAGGCAAATTCGTGCGTGCCTGCCGCCTTCTCGATTTCTACTTGCTGTACATTCTTGAAGTCCTTATATAAGGTATAGGCATTTACTCCGGTCTGCATTTCTTCCTTTAGTCCGACCGTTCTTCCATATCCGTAAGATAGTCCGACTGTTCCCGTAGCCTGACCAGGTTGAATTACAACTGGTATTCTTTCGAGGACAACTCCATCTGCTTTTACATTGGCATAGCTGCCATCAAGACCCCCATTAGCTACATTTTCATTTACCAGACCAAGATTCTGTGCATCGCTTTTTGATACGGTCAGATAGTTATCCCAGCTCACTCGCGTTATCGGGTCCGGGAATTCCTGGATCCATGGGTTATTGGCCATTTGGCCGTCTCCCATGCCTGCTTTGGAATATAGCGTAAGTTCGTAGCCTTGCGCGCTTGCTCCGGCGAGTGCGCCAACGGCAGAAGCCATGCTAGCTACACCTTCCGCGCTAGTAGTATCTTCTCCTGATTCAGTAGTTTCCTCAACAATATCTGTGGTAGACTCTTCAGTCGCAACCATAGGATCTCCGTTGAAAACACCGTCATGCAATGCCTGGTTCCATGACCCTCCATTGAGGATATCGGAATCCCAGGTAGCTTTGACATAATCGTAATAGGATTCTTCCTTGTCAAGCCAAGTCATTAAGGCCGACTGGAATTGTCGTGTGTCAAATAGCTGCTTTATAGTGGGTTGCATAAGGCTGAAATGACCTTTTTTCATTTCCGTATCCCCCCAGGATTCAAGATAATGATTCGCTGCGGCTGAATACTTTGAAGCCATGCAGGTTTCATTCATTGTCATAGTAAAGCAAATAGACACATTTACTTTAGATAATCCGGATTCGAAGGCCGTACTATCTGCCAGCGTATACATCGGATTTACTCCATCCATGATCAAGAGACCTACATTTCCAGCATTCATATCCTGTGTCAACTGGGCAAGTTCTTTCGAATTCCCCTGTCTTATATTCCTTGGTGCATCTGTATCTACGGCTTCACTGCCAACCATCTCATTAATGGCAAGAGCTATAGATTGTGCATCCACATCATCAATACCTGTGACGACAACAGCTTTTGATCCTGCCTCACCAATGCTTTTTGCAATTTGCTGAATGGCTTGTTTTACAGTGTCGTCAAGATCTGTACTTACATTGCTATTATTAAGAGCCCCGAATAAGGATGCCAGCGCTTTCTTTTGCTCGGAAGGCGTCAAGGCAATCCTATGATCTGCATTGGCTCCTGTCAAAGTCATATTAGATTCAAACTGAACATGTTTTGACATTTTGCCATCCTTGGGTACTCGCCCTTTAGCATAGCCACTCGAGAATCCTCCACCTTGCCAATCCCCAAGAAAATCGGCGCCGAAAGAAATAATGACCTCAGCATTTTCAAAACGATAATCCAGCAGGGCGCGGTTTCCATATTTAGCTTCAAACGCATCTAATGCCGCATCTTCTGAAATGGCATCGTAAGTGATGTGTTTGGTGTTTGGAAACTGCGTTTTAAATTCTTCTATCAATCTAGCCGTAGACGGACTCGCATAGGTTTGAGTAAGGAATGCGATCTGTTTGTCAGAGCCTTTTAAGGAATTCAATTGTGCTTTGACGGTAGCATCGAGTACTTCCCAGGAAATGTCCTGATCACCAGCCTTAGGACCCTGTAGTC
>JAHHLF010000203.1 GCA_018679315.1 Bacteroidia bacterium
ACGAGTTTGGAGCAGTATTCACGTCCCCGCCAAAATGGCATAATTGCCATTAATATCCGGGATGAAGATGAATTGCTGGAAGCTAAACTCACTACGGGTACCAGTGAGATCTTTTTGGGATTACGGTCCGGTAAAGCGATCCGTTTTGAAGAAAGCAAAACAAGACCAATGGGAAGGAATGCCTCTGGAGTTAGGGGTATTAGATTAGCCAATGAGGAGGATGAAGTTATTGGAATGGTTTCTGTCCATAATTTTGATGAAGATATCCTGGTCGTTTCTGAAAATGGATATGGCAAGCGATCAGCGATTAATGACTACCGGATTACCAATCGCGGGGGTAAGGGAGTCAAGACTATCTCTGTTACTGATAAAACCGGTCCGCTTGTTGCGATCAAATGTGTATCTGACAGCGACGACCTGATGATCATCAATAAATCCGGAATTGCGATCAGGATGAGCGTTGAAGATCTGCGAACAATGGGTCGGGCCACACAGGGCGTAAAATTGATAAATTTGAAAGATAGCGACTCCATTGCCGCTGTAGCCAAGGTAATGAAGGATGAGGAAGATATCGATGATACTGATATCATGAACATGGAGGTAAAGACTGAAGATGGCACGGCTATTGATAATGATAGCCCGGATACAAAATAATTGTTTCAATAAACACTAAGAATAAATACAAATTACAATGAAGACCACTATTAGTATGTTAATGGCCATGTTGTTTTGCGTGGCCGGATTCTCGCAGAAAGCGGAATTAAAGGCGGCTGATAAAGCAATGAAAGGCGGAGATTCCGCTTCAGCAATAGCCACCCTGGAAGGGATCACCGGCATGATCGGTGGTGCCGATGATAAGATCAAGGGACAGTATTACTACACCCTTGGTAAAGCCTATGCCGATCAGGCAGCAAAAGGAAATGCATCCCAATATGCCAATGCAGTAAGTTCATTTCAGAAAGCATTGGAAATTGAAGAAGGCAGCAAAACCAAGAAATACTCAGACGACATTAATACGCGTATGAAAAGCATGTCTGCAGAACTTGTGAATGCTGCTGTAGAAGATGGTAACAACAATAAGTATAGTGAAGGTGCTGAAAAACTCTATATGAGTTATAAGATGTCTCCGCAAGACACTAACTTCCTGTATTTTGCGGCAAGCTATGCGGTAAATGCCAAGGATTACGAAACAGCTCTTGATTATTACACTCAATTAAAGGATCTGAATTACGATGGGAGTACTGTAGAGTACAAAGCAACGAACAACGAGACCGGAGAGGAAGATAGTTTTGGGGCAGACGCATTCCAGCGTGATATTATGGTGAAAGGAAAATCACACAGTAATCCTACAGAAGAGAAATCTGAGTCGAAGCGATCTGAGATCGTAAAAAATATCGCTTTGATCTATACAACACTCGGACAGAATGACAAGGCGATCCAGGCGTATAAAGATGCCAGGGCGTCGGATCCGAATGACGTTAATCTTGTATTGAACGAAGCCAATCTCTACTATTCCCTGGATGATAAGGAAAAGTTTAAAGAATTGATGGGTCAAGCGGCTACGATGGCCCCTGATAATCCAGACCTTCATTACAATATTGGGGTGATCAACATGGAACAGGGCAACCTGGAAGAAGCTCGGGCTTCTTATCAGAAGTCGATAGATATTGACCCCAGCTATATGAATGCATACCTCAATTTATCTACGAGCTTCGTAAATGAAGGCAACGGACTCATTGATGAGATGAATTCACTTGGAACGTCACGTGCCGATGCTGCACGTTACGATGAGCTTAAGGCTAAAAAAGATGAACTCTTTTTAGAAGGGGCAACGATCCTTGAAAATGCCTTAAAAATTAGCCCGGATAATCAGGGTGTTCTTTCACAGTTGAAGAATATATATGGCGCTTTAGGTGATACTGAAAACTTCAAGCGTATCAAAGAACTACTCAACGAATAAGAATTATAGGCCTAGCCTGTTAAAAATCCTCCCGGGTATTTCCTGGGAGGATTTTTTTATATCACCTTTTTGATCATTCGTAATTGGTGTGTATAGCGTTTCTCTTCCCGATTGAAGATTCCTGTATGATCGATCCTGTCAATTCGTACCTTTCCACAGGAATGAATGATATGGTGATCCTCTAGCATGATACCCACATGGATCAGTTCCCCTTCCGAATTGTCAAAGAACGCCAGGTCGCCTTGTACACTTTCTTCTATAAAACTGAGTACTTCGCCTTCCTTTGATTGACCCTCAATAGTACGGGGTAATTCTTTGCCATAAAGCCTGTAAACCATTTGAATAAGGCCAGGAGCGTCAATGCCAAATGGGG
>JAHHLF010000349.1 GCA_018679315.1 Bacteroidia bacterium
TAAATTACTCGAAAGAGCACCAGGTGTGACCGTAGATCAGATCCGTGAAGCTACAGAAGGAGCCCTGATCGTTGAAGGCGAAATTCCTGAAATGAAATTATAGCCTATTTAACATTTCGACTAACAAATAGTTGTCATTTGTCGAGCACACCACAAAAAAGCTTCCATTGACAACATAATTTTCCCTATATTACCCCTTCGTTCTACATTTACCCAAAAGAAAGAATAGAACCAGAGTTGAAACCTAAAAATAACACTATCTAACCCGTTGCTATTATGGAAACTCAAATTAGCAATCTCCCCACGGAGGATGAAGTGCAAGTGTATCGAAACGATTTTTTCAGTGGATTAGTTTTGCTGCTTAGAAAGATTTTTACGCTATAGTATTTCAAAAAGAAAAGTTTAAAGAGAGCTATGAGATAATCATGGCTCTTTTTATTTTTAAGGGATCTTAATCCCAGACGATGCCCCTTCACCTAATTCCTTGTACTCCAAAAGAGCTGCCACTGCTCGTCGAATTAGGTCGTGAAACATTTAAGGATGCCTTTGCTGAAGCTAATGACCCGAAAGACTTCCAGGCCTATATAGAGAAGGCCTTTAGTAAGAAGCGTATTCAAGCCGAATTAAACAATCCACATTCATTTTTTTATTTGGTTTATAGTGATGACAAACTTGCTGGCTATTTTAAATTGAATTATCTGAGTGCACAAACCGATATTAAAAGTAAAGAGGGAGCCGAATTAGAAAGGATCTATGTGCTTAAAGCTTTTCAGAATCAACATATTGGACAGTGGATGCTTGAACAAGCCATTAAGCTGGCCGGAAAAATTGGGAAAGATTTCTTATGGCTTGGTGTGTGGGAGAAAAATCCTGGAGCCATCCGTTTTTACGAGCGCAATGGGTTTGAAAAATTTGGGAAGCATCCATACTACGTAGGAAGTGACAAACAGATGGATTGGTTGATGAAGTTGGATTTACTACCTTCCTGATATAATCTTTATCACATGAAATTCCTATATACACTTTCCATATTATTATGTCTGGGAAGTATTGCTAACGCACAAGAACTATATTTTCCAGATCGCTACCCTCAATGGGAAAACAAAAAAGCAGTCGATTTTGGCATATCTGACCAAATGCTAACCCAGGCAGTTTCTTTTGCAGAAGAGAACGAATATTCGGGACCCCGAGATCTCAGGCGAGCAATTCTTAAAGGATTTGAACGGGAGCCCTATCATAAAATTACAGGGCCTACTAAGAAAAGGGGAGGGCCTGCTGGCGTGATACTAAAGGATGGTTACCTTATAAAGCAATGGGGGGATATTACCCGTGTGGATATGACTTTTAGTGTGACAAAAAGTTTTTTATCTACTACAACAGCCCTGGCCTGGGATCAAGGACTAATTTCCGATCTCCAGGATAAAGCTGGAGAATATGTATGGGATGGAACGTTTGAAGGAGAACATAACAGAAAGATCAGTTGGGAGCACCTACTGCATCAAACGTCCGATTGGAGTGGAAATTTGTGGGGTGGTTTGGATTGGGCAGACAGGCCTCCGAGAGAAGGAAGTATAGACGATTGGAGAAACAGGACTTTACAGGAACCGGGGACGGTTATGGAATATAATGACGTGCGGGTAAATGTATTGGCATATGCAATGACCCATGTTTGGCGTAAACCCTTGCCTCTGGTATTAAAAAATGAGGTAATGGATCCGATTGGAGCCTCTACTACCTGGCGATGGTTTGGTTATGAAAATGCCTGGACAGTGATCGATGGATTACAAATGAAATCGGTAACCGGTGGAGGGCATTCAGGTGGAGGTATGTTCATTAACACAATGGACATGGCGCGCTTTGGCTTGCTTTTCATGGCCGATGGTAAATGGAAAAACAAGCAATTGATAAGTCAGGCATGGATAGACAAAGCCACTACCCCTTCGGTCCCCAATCCCAATTATGGATATATGTGGTGGTTAAACGTCGAAGGAAACAGACATTGGGAAGATCTTCCCGACACCTTGTTTTATGCAGCCGGATTCGGCGGAAATTTTATAGTAGTCGATCAGGATAAGAACCTGGTTATCGTTACTCGATGGTTAGAGCCTTCTAAGCTTGAGGAGTTTCTTAATATAGTTTACAGGTCCCTGCCCTAGAGTTTCTGAAGAATATCCAAGGCTCTTGATAGTGTATCCTGAGTTTTCGCAAAGCAAAATCGCAATTGTTTCCTGTCCTCATTAGCCAGGTTAAATACAGATACGGGAATGCTGGCTACCTTGTACTCCCGGGTCAGGCGCTTGGCGAATTCCAGATCGGCTTCATCAGAAATAGCGGAATAATCCAAAAGTTGAAAATAGGTGCCTGCGCTGGGCGTCCATTGAAAGGAACTGCCTTCAAGACCTTTAAGAAAATAGTCCCGTTTTTCCTGGAAGAAGGGTCCCAAATCCAAATAATGACCCGGATCTTTAAGATAGGCGGCAAGGGCTTTTTGAATGGGATGGTTTACGCTGAAAACATTGTATTCATGTACTTTTTGAAACTCTTTCATCAAATATTCAGGCGCCAGGCAATAGCCCATTTTCCATCCGGTTGTGTGAAAGGTTTTACCAAAGGAATAGCAGATAAGACTTCGTTCTTTCAGACCAGGCAGCATGGCTGCGCTTACATGTTTGTTCTTATCAAATACGATATGCTCATAGACTTCATCGCTTAGGACAAGGATATCAGTATCCTTTAAAGAATCCTCCAATTCCTGCATATCGGCTGCAGAGAATACGGCTCCACTGGGATTATGCGGAGTATTAATTACCACCATGCGTGTACGTGGCGTAAGGCGAGTCCTGAACTCATCCCAATCTACTTTATAATCCTTGCCTTTCATTTGAATGGGAACAGAAACACCACCGCTTGCCAAAATTGCGGGTTCATAGCAATCATAGGCAGGCTTGAAAATGATGACTTCATCTCCAGTTTGGACAAAGGCGGTCAGGGCAGTATAAATGGCCTGTGTGGCTCCAGCCGTTATGTTGATCTCGTGTGCTGGATCATATGATACCCCAAATTGTTTCTGGCATTTCTGCGCCAGAGCTTCCCGCAGACTATAAATGCCTGCCATGGGGGCATATTGATTAAATCCCTCCCTCATAGCTTTATCTACAAGGTCTAAAAGATGGGGATCCGGATCAAAATTGGGAAATCCCTGTGAAAGATTAATGGCATTTTCTTCATGAGCCAGTTGGCTCATGACTGTAAAAATGGAGGTTTTAAAATCGGGTAGTTTTGATTGGAGTTGCATACGATTCGGAAAATCAATTCTTATAAGATAAGAAGATTATCCTTTAACTATGGCACTCATATATTCCCTGTTCATTCGGGCGATATTTTCTAGTGATATTCCCTTTGGACATTCAACCTCACAGGCACCCGTATTCGTACAATTCCCAAATCCTTCCAAATCCATTTGGCGAACCATGTTCATTACCCGATCAGTAGCTTCTACACGCCCTTGGGGTAATAATGCAAATTGTGAAACCTTTGCTGAGGTGAATAACATGGCGCTGGCGTTCTTGCAAGCAGCAACACAGGCACCACAACCAATACAGGTGGCCGCATCCATGGCTTCATCTGCCTTATCCTTCTCAATTGGGATGGCATTGGCATCTACTGTATTACCAGAGGTATTTACAGAAATATAGCCACCGGCCTGTTGGATACGTTCAAAGGCATCTCTATCCACGACCAGGTCTTTTATGATAGGAAAGGCTGTAGCTCTAAAAGGTTCGATCACGATGGTATCTCCATCATTAAATTTTCGCATATGGAGTTGGCAGGTTGTGATCAACCTATCCGGGCCATGGGGTTCTCCATTGATCATAAGAGAGCAAGTACCACATATACCTTCCCGGCAGTCATGATCGAAAGCAACAGGTTCTTCTCCTTTGTTGATCAAATCTTCATTAAGGACATCAAGCATTTCCAGAAAAGACATATCCCCCTCGACATTCGACATGGGATATTCCACCATTTTTCCTTTTGCTTCAGCATTTTCCTGCCGCCAGATCTTTAATACTAAATTCATACTAGCTATTATTTATAACTACGTGTTTTTAATTCTATATTTTCAAAGACTAATTCTTCCTTATGCATAACGGCTTCAGAAGGTTCACCCTTGAATTCCCAGGCCGCCACATATTTGAAATTTTCATCATCTCGCAAGGCTTCTCCTTCTGGTGTTTGATATTCTTCCCTGAAATGGCCGCCACATGACTCGTTTCTTTCAAGGGCATCTTTGGCAAAAAGTTCCCCTAGTTCAAGAAAATCGGCAACACGGCCCGCTTTCTCGAGTTCTTGATTGAACTGACCTTCTTTCCCAGGGATTTTTACATTTTCCCAAAAATCTTTTCGCAGTTCTGCAATCTCATCTATTGCCGATTTCAAATCTTCCGCATTCCTTGACATTCCGCATTTGTTCCACATGATCTTGCCAAGTTTCTTATGGTAGTAATCAACGGAACGGGTCCCATTCGAATTCATTAATTTATTAATACGCTCCAGGACTGCTTTTTCAGTTGCCTCAAATTCCGGGCTATCCGTACTTATTGGCCCGGTACGAATATCATCTGACAGGTAATCTCCAATCGTGTATGGCAATACAAAATATCCATCTGCCAATCCCTGCATCAGGGCAGAAGCGCCTAAGCGGTTGGCGCCGTGATCACTGAAATTTGCTTCTCCTGCACAATAACAACCCTCAATGGTTGTTTGCAGGTTATAATCTACCCATAAACCGCCCATTGTATAGTGAACTGCAGGATAGATCATCATAGGCGTTTTATAAGGATTTTCATCTATGATCTTCTCGTACATCTGGAAAAGATTTCCATATTTGGCCTCAATAACTTCCTCCCCCAGTTGCGTAATTGTCGCTTTATCGGGATCCTTAATACCTGAAGTGAGTGCTTTTTCTTCCCCATAACGCTGAATGGCTGCAGCGAAATCCAGATATACGGCTTCCCCTGTTTTGTTTACGCCGAAACCAGCATCGCAACGTTCTTTTGCTGCCCGGGAAGCTACATCCCTTGGAACAAGGTTTCCGAATGCCGGATAGCGCCTTTCCAGGAAATAATCTCTTTCATCTCCCGAAAGTTCAGTAGGTCTTATCTTACCTTCCCGGATGGCCTGGGCATCTTCTAATCGTTTTGGCACCCAGATCCGTCCATCATTCCGAAGGGATTCAGACATTAACGTCAGTTTGGATTGATGGTCACCTGATACCGGGATACAGGTAGGATGTATTTGTGTATAGCATGGATTGGCAAAATATGCCCCGCGGCGATGAGCTCTCCATGCCGCAGTTACATTGCTGCCCATAGCATTGGTTGAGAGAAAGAATACATTTCCGTATCCTCCAGTAGCCAATACGACGGCATGACCTGAATGTCGTTCAATTTCACCTGTGACCAGATCCCTGGCAATAATTCCCCTTGCTTTTCCATCGATTAAAACCAGATCCAGCATTTCATGCCGTGTATAGGATTTTATTTTTCCTCGATTTATTTGCCTGTTCATAGCTGCATATGCACCTAATAAGAGCTGTTGTCCTGTCTGTCCTTTGGCATAAAATGTCCGGGATACGAGTACACCTCCAAAAGATCTGTTATCTAATAAACCACCATATTCCCTGGCAAAAGGCACACCTTGTGCCACACATTGGTCAATTATATTTCCTGAAACTTCAGCGAGCCTGTATACATTGGCTTCCCTGGATCGGTAATCGCCTCCTTTTACGGTATCATAAAATAAACGATAGTCGCTATCCCCATCACCTTGATAGTTTTTAGAAGCATTGATCCCGCCTTGAGCGGAAATAGAATGTGCACGCCTTGGTGAATCCTGGTAGCAGAATGTTTTTACATTGTAGCCCAACTCTGCCAGCGTTGCTGCGGCAGCGCCACCTGCTAATCCGGTTCCGACTACAATCACATCAATATTCCGCTTATTGGCCGGGTTTACCAGGTCAATCTCATTCTTATGCTTTGTCCATTTTTCTGCAAGTGGTCCTGAAGGAATTTTAGATTCTAAGCTACCCATGTTTATTGACTAAGATGGTTAAAATGATGATATAAGGCTATAATGATAAAACCGGCTGGGACTATGAGGGCATACAGCTTGGTAAATGCCTTAACAGAGGCCGTATATTTATTATTCCACCCCATACTTTGAAGGGAAGAAGAAAAACCATGCCATAAGTGCATTCCCAGTAAGAAGAAGGCGATCACATAAATGACTGTTCTCCACATAGGGATAAATTTTTGGACGGTCTCTTCGTAATATCTTGTCGGGTCTTCCGGGTTGGATTCTACATATTTAAAAGTGATCTCATGGATCCAGAAGTCGTAAAAATGCAAGCCCAAAAAGGCCAGGACCACCAAACCTGAAATGATCATATTTCGCGAAACCCAGGGCGAATTTGCCCCTCCCTTGAATTTTACATAGTTGACTGACCGAGCTCTGGAATTTTGAATTTCAAGCACGATCCCTAATACAAAATGCAGGATCACGCCAAGGATTAGAATAGGTTGCATGAGAAACTGAACAACTGGATTATAACCCATAAAATGAGATAACTCGTTAAAGAGATCCGGTGAAAAAACGGAGGTGAAGTTGATCGTAACATGCAGCGCTAAGAAAAGAACAAGAAAGAGTCCGGAAAGTGCCATGACGACTTTACGGAGAATGGAGGACTTTATCAATGCACCCATAGTCAAAATTTAAGAGTGACAAAGGTAGGGTACAGCCGAATTTTTAACAAACTCCCAGTGACCAATCTATCACTATTTAGAGAAAATATAATTAGCGCACATGCCGGTAGTCCATCATGACCAGTTGAAACATAATTACCCGAATAACGTTCTCTTGGTATAAAATTCTCTTATTTTTATTCGAGGTATATAAGTGAATGTATTTTTTGAAGCACATTAACCTCTGAAATTCTTATTATCACTAACCATGAACATCTGCATTTTATCAGTGAGTCTATCGGTCTATTCCACCCAGCGCCTGGCAGAGGCAGCGGAGAAGGCGGGGCATGTGGTAGATGTTATCGATCACACTAAGTGCAGTGTGAAATTAGGGTCCGGGAAACCCCAGATCTATTTCAGAGATGAGAACATTACTAAAATGTATGATGCCGTTATACCGAGGATCGGGGCAAAAGTAACGCGACACGGTGCTGCCATTGTCAAACAATTTGAGATGAACGGCATTTTCAGCACAGCTCGTTCCCTTGGTATCACCCGTGCCAGAAACAAAGTACGAACGCTTCAAATCATGGCGCGAAAGCGCATCCCAATTCCGGAAACCCTTTTTTCCGTTAATCCCGATAATATTGAGGAGCAGATCAAGATCATCGGTGGAACTCCTGTGATCATAAAACTTCAAGAAGGTACGCAGGGTCTGGGTGTGATCCTGGCAGAAACAAAGAAATCGGCTAAGTCGATCATTGATACGTTCTATAAGATGAATACCAGCATCTTACTTCAAAAATATGTTGAAGAATCCAATGGCGAAGACATTCGGATCTTTGTTGTCGGTAATAAGATTGTTGCCAGTATGAAACGAAGCAGTGAGCTGGGAGAATTTCGTTCTAATGTACATCGCGGCGGGAATACAGAAGCCATAGAGCCTACACCAAAGGAACAATTTATCGCGCTGAACGCTGTGAAATATTTAGGGCTAGGCGTGGCCGGAGTAGATATTATACGCTCTAATCAAGGTCCTCTGCTCATTGAGGTAAATGCATCTCCCGGACTTCAGGGGATCGAAGGAGCAACCGGCGTTGATATCGCCAAGGAGATCATAAAATTCGTAGAAAAAAATGCCAAAAGAAGGAAGAAGCAAAAGTATTTCTATCGGTAAGGAAACGGTCTCCCCCGGCGAACACAAACTAGTTAAGATTAGTATTGATCGCTTACCAACCGGGACGCTGATCGATATTCCTATCTATGTATTTAATTCCAAAAAGCCGGGCCCCACAGTCCTGGTACAGGCCGGTCTTCACGGTGATGAGATCAACGGAATTGAGATCGTCAGGAGAATGCTTCAGGAAGAATCATTTCATGTAGATAGGGGGGCGGTGATCGCTGTGCCCATCCTGAATATTTTCGGTTTTATCCATTTCTCCAGGGATGTACCCGATGGCAAAGATGTAAACAGAAGCTTTCCGGGAACCAAGACAGGTTCCATGGCAAGTCGGATGGCCTATCATTATACCTCACAAATATTAGATCAGGTAGATTTTGGTATTGATCTTCATACTGGCGGGGCACAACGTCACAACTATCCACAGATCAGATTTACCGAAGAGGATGAAGTGAGCAGGCAGATTGCTGAGGTTTTCCAGGCACCTTTTGTATTTCCAGCCAGATTGATCAGAGGGTCATTTCGTAATGCGGCTTTTAAAAGGGGTGTACCAGTAGTGGTCTTTGAAGCAGGAGAGAGTATGCGATTTGATGACTATGCCATACTTGAAGGCATGCAAGGAATTCTCAACGTTCTTCATCATTTTGAAATGGTCCCTGAACTGGACCCTGTCTATGCGGAAAAGCACAATTCTGTGATAATAACGGAACGGAAATGGCTAAGAGCCCCTACTGCCGGCATGTTCATCCCGGAAATTCAAAACGGATCCGCCATCACCAAAGGACAGGAACTAGGTATCGTGACTGACACCTATGCGCGAAGAAGAAAGCAGGTCAAAGCCCCTTATGACGGCTTCGTATTTTGCATAAATCACCAGGCCGTGGTTAACCAGGGCGAAGCCCTTTTTCATATCGGGAAGTAAGTCTCTATATTATTCGATACTAAACGTCAAAGACTCTTCTACATTCTTTGTAGAAATTTGGATTGTATATTCTCCTTTTGGTAAATAAGTCTTTCCGTCTGATGCGGCCTTCATATCCTTTTTTACTTTCTTACGATATGCCATTTTACCTTCTTTTGAAAAAGCAACATCATAGGAAATGATGTTTAATCCTTTGTCGGCATCCATTTGTGTTTCACTCACAACGACCCCATTAGACGTCTTAACCTTGAATTCATGCGAACCTCCGTTCTTAGAATAAAAGGTCACATCCAGTCCAGGTGTGCTCGGTTCTCCCCAGGACCAAAATGTATTTCCCCATCGGGTAGAATGTTTTATGTTGTCGACATCAAACACATAGAGCGGGCTAGAAAAAACCTGTGGACTCATTTTTTCCAGTTTAGCAATATCGGCCTTGTAAATACTACGTCCGTGAGTACCTACTAATAAGTGTTTAGCGTCGGGTTGAATAACTAGGTCATGGATGGCTACTTCCGGAATTCCATTTTGGAACAAATTCCAACTGGCGCCACGGTCAAAGCTTGCATAAAGTCCGTTGTCTGTGCCAACAAACAAGAGATTTTCATTATACGGATCTTCCACAAATGCATTTACCGGCGACATGGGAAGCTCATTTCCGATTTCTACCCATGCCTGACCAAAATCATCACTCATATATACATAAGGTGAAAAATCGTCCCATCGATATCCATTCAATGTGGCATACACCCGTTCTTTTTTATGTGTCGAAGCCTGTACCCGGCTCACCCACATGTCTTGAGGTAAGCTTGTTGATATATCTTCCCAAGATCCTCCGGCATTTTTACTTAGCTGGACGCGACCATCATCAGTGCCTGCATAGAGCAAGCCAAAGGCAAATTCAGATTCCGAGATCGTTGTTAGCGTGCCATACGCCACATTGCCTTTTATACCGCCATGGGTAAGGTCTGGTGATATGGTTTCCCAAACATCTCCTTTGTTTAGAGTGCGGTGTAAATGATTACTTCCGAAATATAAAATGTCCTGGTTATGTGGGGATAAGAGAATGGGCGTTTGCCAATTAAAACGATATGGATTTTCCCCCAGATCATGTTTGGGTTGAATACGTGTATTGGATTTAGCCTCTAGATCTAAGCGAAAGTAATTCCCGAATTGAAAACCCGTATAAACAATATTAGAATTCCTCGAATCAACCTGGGTTTGCATCCCGTCTCCTCCCATTATCCGGAGCCATGGATATTTACCTGTGCCATGCCAGTCACTGGACTCTTCGGCATCATGCGGACCCTTCCAAACGCCATTATCTTGCAGTCCCCCATATACATTGTAAGGGTCTTCATTATCAACATGAATATCATAAAACTGACCCACTGAGGGAGAATTGTGTTTAGACCAATTCGCACCGTCATCATAAGAAATATTGATCCCCCCGTCATTTCCATTGATCAGGTGTCCGGACATAGCCGGGTTGATCCATAAAGAGTGATGATCTGCATGTACATTATCCCCATTAATTGAGGTAAAGGTCTTGCCTCCATCATCAGATTTGATCAAAGGCACGCCCCCAAGGTAGATCTTGTCCTGGTTGCCTGGGTCTACATTGATCTGTCCAAAGTAATACCCATAACTATAGTACAGATCATCTATATAGTTCTCATGTGTTCTTTTCCAGCTGGCGCCCCCATCTGTGCTTTTATATACTTCAGCACCAATTACCGGTGTGTCAAATAAGAGTGAATTCGCATTTTCAAGATACTTGGCCAGGGCATCCGGCATAATTTCCTGAGATCGCACCATAGATTTTACCTTCTCAGCTGTATACTTCTTTGGAAAACGATTTCGGCTTAGGAAGGTTTGTAATTTTTTATCATCCAGATCGAGGAAATCAGCGGCGGCCATGTCTTTGAAATCATCTTTATTAAGACCTGCCCGGGGTGAAGCATCCGCTTTTTTATCTCGTCTGAATTGATTGTCATGTACGGCATAGACCACATTTTCATCATAGACAGCAAAGCCTATCCGGCCTACACCCTCTCCTGTTGGAAACCCACTGCCTTCCGTGGAGACTAACTCCCATGAATCTCCAGCATCAGTACTTTTATAGATTCCCGATTCGCTGCCGTTTCCTGTAAAATTCCAAGCTTTACGATCTTTTTGCCAGGCTGCAGCGTACATCACACTGTAGTTTCCTGGTGCTCTCGCTACATCGATAATACCTGTATTTTCAGAAATGAATAGGGTCTTTCTCCAACTTATACCCCCGTCAACCGTCTTGTATATTCCACGTTCTTCATTCGGAGAATATAAATGTCCGGTAACACCAACAACTACTTCGTCAGGATTATTCGGATTGATCAGTATCCTACCAATATGATGAGAATCGGACAAGCCCATATGCGTCCAGGTCTCCCCCTTGTCCGTAGACTTAAGCAATCCTATCCCGGCATAAGATGAGCGTGAAGAGTTATTTTCGCCAGTTCCAACCCATATGGTACCATTATTCCAGTCCACAGCAATATCCCCTACATTTTGAGTAGCAGAATTATCTAGAATAGGTTCAAAGGAAGCACCATTATTTACAGTGTACCATAGCCCCCCGGAAGCATAGGCTACATAAAACTCATGTGGTTTTGCCGGATTGGCATCGATATCCGTCACTCTGCCACTCATAACAGTCGGACCAATATTGGTGAATTTAATATTCTTGACCAGAGAAGATTTTCCGGCATTTTCTTTTAATTCCAGCGCCTGGATCACTTTATCGGCAGGGCTGGCACTTGGTTGGGCGACCAGGTTGATCCCGGCTAAAAGGAGAAGGGAAAGGAGTGTAAGTTTCATCTTTTAGTTTTTTAATTGGTGGATGAAAATAGGAATTTGCAAGCGCAACACGAAACAATGATGATGTAGGAAGCCATTGGCCTCCTTTTTTGTTGGCCATTATTGAATATGTACATTTGAAAAAATTCAACTTTAATGAAATACGATCTCATTCCTAACAACTTGTTTATTAAGAATCGCAAGAAGTTTACCGGCCAAATGAAACCCGGAAGTATTGCTATTTTTAATTCCAATGATATTTATCCTGTCAGTGCAGACAGCACCATCCCTTTTCAGCAACATCGGGATCTTTTTTATTTAAGCGGGATTGACCAGGAAGAATCTATTATCCTGCTATTTCCCGATGCGAATGATCCGAAATATCGAGAAGTGGCATTTGTAAAAGAAACAAATGAACACATAGCTGTCTGGGAAGGAGATAAGTTAACAAAAGAAGCGGCGATAAAAGTATCGGGTATCCAGACCATTCATTGGCTTTCAGACTTTGATAAGATCTTCTTTGACCTGATGACAGAAGCAGACACCATATATTTTAATACCAATGAGCACTATCGACAGGCAGTAGAAACAGAAACCCGCGAAGATCGTTTTATTCAGCGTTGCAAAAAAGATTTCCCTGCACATCAATGGGCTAAAAGCAATCCGATCTTGCAAGATATTCGTGGGGTAAAAGAGCAGGAAGAGATCGACTTGATCCAAAGGGCGTGCTCGATCACAGAAAAAGGTTTCCGGCGCATATTGAAATTTGTTACACCCGGAGTTTGGGAATATGAGATAGAAGCAGAATATATTCATGAATTCATCCGAAATCGCTCCGATGGATTTGCGTACACCCCAATTATTGCATCTGGCCAAAATGCCAATGTCCTACATTATATAGAAAACATCAACCAATGTAAGGAAGGGGATTTACTGCTCATGGATGTAGGTGCATCCTATGCGAATTATTCCAGCGATATGACCCGTACCATACCGGTAAGTGGCCGTTTTACAAAAAGGCAAAAACAGGTGTATGAGGCAGTACTTCGCGTAAAAAATGAAGCGACTAAAATGCTTGTCCCGGGTACGATCTGGAAAGAATACCACGAGGAAGTAGGCAAGGTAATGACATCTGAATTACTGGATCTGGGATTGTTGGATAAAGCCGACATACAGAATGAGGATAAAGATTCCCCGGCATATAAAAAATATTTTATGCACGGAACCAGTCATCACATCGGATTGAATACCCATGACTACGGGGCACTCAAAACACCAATGAAGGCCAATATGGTGTTTACCGTAGAACCCGGTATTTACATTCCGGATGAAAAAATGGGAATTCGTTTGGAAGATGATGTAGTCATCAAGGAAAATGGGAATCCAATTAACCTGATGTCGGGAATTCCTATTGAAGCAGAAGAAATAGAGACTTTAATGAACAGTTGATCTCCTTTCCAGAAGATACCCTATCCCAAAACCTAGCAAAGCTGGAAGTACCCAACCCATACTTTGTTCCATAAAAGGCACCCAGGGAAGAAGAAACGATTTAATTCCCTGATATCCCACACTTCCCAGGAAATCGGGAATACTCATGAGCAGCGTAAGGCCAATCACCCATTTAAAGATTCTGGGTCTTGCCAATTGTTCCGGTAAATTGTTCAGGAGGATCAAAGCGATCGTTGCCGGATAAATGAGCAAAAGTACAGGTAGCGCTACCATTATTATATAACCCACATTGAATTGGCCCATAAGAATCCCAAGAATACAACCGACTAATGCTGTGATCGTATAGGCTTTTTGTGAATTATTGAATCGGTTTTTGGCAAAATCCGCAGCACCTGTAACAATTCCTACACCTGTTGTAAAACACGCCAGCGCAATAAGCAAACTCAAAAAGATATTAGTAGTGGCCCCCAAAGTAGCACTTCCAATACTGGTAAGAAGTCGTGTTCTGCTGATATCGGGTTCAAATCCTTCTTGCCACAATGCCCCTGTCAAAATGAGTCCGGCGTAGACCAGGAAAAGTGCAATACCCGCTAACCACCCCGCTTGTGCGATCTGTTTTCGCTTGGCCTTATATGAGGCATTGGGGTTATTCAAGTTGATGGAAATAATAATTACACCTCCGACCACAACAGCTCCAATAGCGTCAAAGGTTTGATATCCTTCCAAGAGGCCTACGGAAAAAGGATTAGGAAGATCTGGTAAGGCCATTTCGAGGCCTGGATTGAACAAGGTTATTCCAATAATGGCAAGAAGGATCAATAAGATAGCAGGGGTAAGCCATTTCCCGATGATACTTACGATCCTGGATCTGTTCATAACAAATATGAAGACAAGAATGAAGTATACAGAAGCGGTGACCCAGGAGGGGCTATCTGAGAAAGGAGCAATTGCCATTTCATGCGTAACAGAAGCAGTTCTGGGGGAGGGAAGAGAAACGGAGATGATATAGATTAAAGTACAATAAATAAGGCTGAAGGTTGGAGATACCTTTTTTGCAAAATCATACATGGTACCTTGAAGTCGCGCGTGGGCAAGGATGCCCCATATTGGGATCAATACAGCCGATAGACAAAAACCCAGGGTAACGATCCACCACAAGGGCCCTGATTGAAACCCCAATAGAGGAGGGAGGATCAGATTGCCCGCTCCAAAAAAAAGAGAGAATAAAGCGAGCGCTGTAATAAGTGTATCTCTGGAAAACTTCACTTTACAAAGTAAATCGAAATAAAAAGAAAAAAGGAAGCGATAATTTTCGGGTCATTGGTCGACTATTTCCTGCCTTTTATCGAAAGGAGTGAGCTTTATCGAAAATAAGGCAGAAAAATGAACTGCTCACCCAATAAAACAGAGAAAGTCGTCGTTTTTTACAGTAACACTAACAATTTGATAAGAATTAATTGAATTAAACAAATTGTAAACCCAAGTTTAGGTTCCCCAAACCGAATCTTGCGAAAAGCTAAACCTACAAGATGAAGAAGTTTATTTGTTCCATTCTGGGTCACCACTACATCGTGACCAAAAATGTTACCAAGCACATCAAAGAATACAGTTGCGTTCATTGTAGTAGAGAAGTTACTACTGATGTTAATGGCAATCTTTCGCTTTTGACTCCAGAAAATAAGGAGATCAACAGTACGCTCGAAGACCTTTATAACAAAAGGAGAGAGACTCATCAAGTTGCATAAAAAAGTTAGGAGAATGCATTCCATCCCTGAGCGGTGATGGGAATTTTGGTATTGTTCCTGGTAATTAAATTGGCACCCTCATTCTTGGCTGTTATATGCCCCACAACAGTTAAATGAGGGTTGCCTTTTATATTGGGGTATTCCTTCTGATCAATAGTAAACAAAAGTTCATAATCTTCCCCTCCACTTAAGGCAACCAAGGTAGGATCGAGATCAAATTCTTCACATACCTGTACCACCGTTGGATCTATCGGTATTTTTTCTTCGTATAACTCACAGCCCACACTTCCTTCTTCGCAGAGGTGCAGGATCTCTGAAGAGAGTCCATCGCTAATATCGATCATGGAAGTTGGATGAACCGAAAGATCTTTCAGGAGGGCCACAACATCTTTGCGGGCTTCAGGTTTTAACTGTCTTTCTACAATATAGCTGTAGGGTTCGAGATCGGGCTGATGATTGGGATTAGCCTTAAAGACTTCCTGTTCGCGCCTAAGTACTTGTAAGCCAATATAAGCACCCCCTAAATCACCACTCACAACGAGAAGGTCATTCGGTTTTGCACCCTTGCGGTATACAATATGATCTTCCTTTGCCTGCCCAATCGCCGTAATACTGATGATGAGCCCCTTTTGTGAAGAGACAGTATCACCTCCAACAAGGTCTACCTTATACACTTTGCAAGCCTGCCCAATGCCTTCATACAGTTCTTCAAGTGCTTCCAAAGGGAATCTGTTAGAAACGGCTAAGGATACCGTGATCTGTTTAGGGTGGGCATTCATAGCATAAATATCAGATAGATTGACAACAACGGCCTTGTAACCAAGATGTTTCAAAGGCATGTAGGAGAGATCAAAATGCACGCCCTCCACAAGCATGTCTGTTGTTATCACTATAGGGTCTCTACTGCCGATTATGGCAGCATCGTCTCCTATGCCTAGTTTAGAACTTTCATGGCTGAGATCAAATGATTTGGTTAAATGTTTGATCAATCCGAATTCGCCAAGTTCTTCTAATGGGGTTCGTTGAGGTGATTTGTCTTCTAGCAT
>JAHHLF010000007.1 GCA_018679315.1 Bacteroidia bacterium
TCTTTCTTCTTGGCTTTGTATCCTTCTTTGAGGTAATAGGTGATCATTGCACCTCTTTTCTTATTCTCTGCATTATAGAGGGCATCTCCCCCAAAACGGCTGCCAGTAGGCTGTTGGTAGGCCGATTGATACGCGACAGGGGGTTGAAAAATGGCAATATCCTTAGAGAGAACAGTTGGATCGGATGCTATAGTCCGTAAGGGGCGAATATCATCTAACACCCATGCAGCTCTGCCAAAAGTGCCAATAATGAGGTCGTGTTCCCTAGCGTGTATGGCGAGATCTTTTGCAGAGACTGTTGGAAATCCTTCCGTCCATTTCTGCCACTTTTGCCCGGCATTGAACGAGAGATATAGACCATCGTCAGTACCGAGGAATAATAAATTTTGATTTTCTGGATCCTCGACAATTGATAAGGTATAGCTCTGTACATCGTTCCCATCCACAATCCGTTGCCATGTCTTCCCATAGTCAAGTGTACGATAGGCATAAGGAGTATAATTAAAACGCCTGTAATCATTTGCGATCAGGAGTGCCTCGCCTTTTCGTTTGTTGGAAGCTTTGATCTGTGGGATCCAGCTGCCTTTTGGAAGGCCTTTTATATTCCCACTCACATCTGTCCAATTGGCCCCGCCGTTTTGAGTGATATGTACTCTTCCGTCATCAGTGGCTACCCATAGCATGTCTTTTTCAAGTGGGGAGGGCTCTACGACCAGGATCGTACAGTGATTCTCCGCTCCGGTGGCATCCATAGTAAGTCCGCCGCTTTCACTTTGCTTTTGTTTCTCAGGGTCATTGGTCGTTAGGTCCGGGGAAATGACATCCCATGTCAACCCTTTATCTGTGCTTTTATGCACGAACTGACTCCCGAAGTAGACGGTATTATTATCAAAAGGATCTTGTCCTATCCCTGCATTCCAGTTAAATCGGAGTCGGGTTGAATCATTCGGCGGAGTTGGCCGAACGCCAAAGTTATTACCGGTTTTCCAGTCGTAGCGAAGGACGTTACCCTGTTGGCTCATTGAGTAGCCATAACGGGAATCATCGGGATCGGGAATTACGTCAAACCCATCTCCAAAAGAGATCTCCTGCCAATAGCTATTACGGATTCCCTGTGAACGCCATACATATGCAGGACCCCTCCAGGAACCATTGTCCTGCATTCCGCCATATACATTATAGGGATACTCGTTATCTACGCTGATATGATAAAATTGTGCCACAGGGAGATTGCCGATAAACCGCCATGTCTTACCTCCATCTTTGGTGATATTCAGTCCTCCATCATTCCCATCTAACATGAACTGACCATTCTCAGGATGTATCCACCAGGCGTGGTGATCAGGGTGAACCCCGTTGCTTACTCCATAAGCAGGCATAAGCTGTGTGAAATTCCTGCCGCCGTCTTCAGAGACATTCACATAAGTAAAAATGGAATAAACCCTATTCTCATTTTCGGGATCTACATAGATCTCTGAGTAATAAAAAGGTCGGTTTCCAATATCATTCTTATCATTGATCTTTTTCCACTTAACACCGCCATCAACAGACTTATACAGTCCGTTCTTTTTGGCTTCTACCAGGGCATAGATCACATTGGGTTTGTTCCTGGCTATAGCAATTCCTATTCTCCCCAGATCTCCTTTTGGAAAACCATCTTCAGCTTTTACTTTTTTCCAGGTCTTTCCCCCATCATGGGTGATATGCAAGCCACTACCAGGTCCTCCGGAGTTAAAGAACCAGGGATCTCTTTTATGTTCCCACATGGCTGCGATAAGCTTATTAGGATTGGTAGGGTCCATGACCAGGTCTGCAATACCTGTTTTATTGTTTACAAAGAGGATCTTTTCCCAGCTGGCACCACCATCTGTTGTTTTGAATACACCGCGTTCGGGATGCTCTCCCCAGGGAGAACCTATAGCACCCACATATATGGTATTTGGATCCGTTGGATCTATGATGATCCTATGTATATGCCTGGTATCCTCAAGGCCCATGGCCGTCCAATTCTTTCCACCATCAAGGGATCTGTAAACTCCAAATCCACCATTCAGGCTATTCCGGGGATTCCCTTCACCAGTACCTACCCAGATCACAGAAGGATTGGATTGCTGAACCGCAACAGCGCCAATTGAAGCGGTCAATTCCTTATCAAAAATTGGAGCCCATTTTATTCCGCCTGAAGTAGATCTCCAAAGTCCGCCTGAAGCAGTACCGACATACATCACATCCGGATTATTCAGCACTACATCAATTGCAGTAACCCGACCGCTCATGCCGCCCGGACCAATATTTCTGGGCTTCATATCCTGGACGAGGTCCATTGAAAAATCTTGGGAAAAAATAGGTAGGGATGCCAGAAGCATCCATAGGTAAATAGCCTTTTTCATTAGAGTTGTATTCACTTGTTAGTCGGCTAAAGGTAAGTAAATCTTCGAAAAATAAAAGCCATAAAAAAACTGCCCGGAGGGGGTATCCGGGCAGTATTACAAGATGAAGTACTTGGTTATTATTTAATCGTCATCATAATCATATCGTTTCTGACGCTTTCTTCGCTTTTTATA
>JAHHLF010000119.1 GCA_018679315.1 Bacteroidia bacterium
TCCTATGAGAGTCCGGTATTTAATTACAAGGATGGTCAATTCAACTTTGAAGACATTGAATTTCAACCCCTGGTTTATAACAGCAATGTATTTGATTCCAATTTGGTTGGGGTTATATCCTATTATATCTACATTATGTTAGGCCTGGATGAAGATACTTTTTCCCTGGAAGGAGGTACAGAGAATTTTCAAAAGGCACAGCAGATCGTAACCCAGGCACAGGGAAGTGGGTTCACCGGTTGGAGTCAGTCTGCATCGGATAACCGCACCCGTTTTGTCTTAGTAGACAACCTTCTATCCAACACGTTTAGGGAGTATAGAATAGCCATGTATAATTATCACCGAAAGGGATTAGATATTCTGGGAGACAACAATAGTACGGGCAAGCAAGTGATCGCAGGGTCTATGCGGTTATTTGAATCCCTGATCAAAAGAAGGCCTAATGCATTTTTGATCCAGACATTTTTTGATGCCAAATCAGAAGAGATAAGAAATATTTTCTCAGACGGCCCAAAGATTGATATCGTGGCCCTGAAAGAAACCCTGAATCGTGTTGCTCCTTTCTATTCCAGTACCTGGAATGAGATCAATTACTAGGAATTCTTCCCCTCCATTTTCAATGCATCATACCTGCTTTTTTTTAGCAGGAATAACAAGTATCTTTAACCACTTGCAAAAGATACCAGATTGCTCGCTTCAATTTCCATAAAGAATTATGCCCTGATCAATGATCTGCAGATCGATTTTGGTCGAGGTCTCAACACCATCACCGGAGAGACGGGGGCCGGTAAGTCTATCTTACTAGGCGGATTATCAATGGTTTTGGGAAAGCGAGCCGACATGTCTGCCTTGCGTGATAAAACACGAAAATGCATCATCGAAGCTCAGTTTGAGATCCAGGCCTATGAACTAAAATCCTTTTTTGAAAAGAATGACCTGGATTATCATCCAACTGCCTGGATAAGAAGAGAGATCCATCCTAATGGTCGTTCCCGCGCATTTATCAATGACACCCCAGTTACCTTAGATATCTTAAATAAACTGAGCAGTAAATTGATCGATGTCCATTCGCAACATGCAACCATTGAATTTACGGAAGAAGCGGTTCAGCTTAAAGTGATCGATGCACTGGCTGGCAATCAAAACTTAATACGGTCCTACCTGCAAACATTGGAACGGTTCAAAGAATTATCTGCCAAGCGCAGTGAGTTAGTGGAACAAATGCAGGAAGCTATGAGGGAGTTGGATTACAATCAATTCCTCTTACAAGAGTTAGATGAAGCCCAGTTGGAAGCAGGAATGCAACAATCCCTGGAGGAACAACAGAGTGCCTTGAGTAATGTGGAAAATATCCAGGCAGAACTGGCCACTGCACACCAGCTCCTCCATGATGAAACTATAGGAATAGTAGGACATCTGGCACAATTGCGACAGATCACTTCTCATTTAAGCTCATATGGAAGCGAGTATGAGTCGGTGAATGATCGCATACAATCTGTTCATATTGAAATAGACGACCTGGCAGGCGAGTTTCAGTCGCTTCAAGAGGGTTTAACGTCAGACCCGGAGAAGCTTGAAACGGTGAATTCCAGATTACAGCAGTTGTATAGTCTGCTAAAGAAACACAATGCACAACAGGTTGAATCCCTACTTGAGATAAGGGAGAATTTAGCCGTGAAAGTAGATACTTCAGAGCAATTGGAATCGCGCATAGAAGAGCTGGATGGTCAAATAAGTGAAACGGAAGATTCGCTTTTGGAATTTGCAAATGACCTGTATGCTAAGCGCAAAGCAGTTATTCCAAGGTTGATAAGCAAGCTCGAAGAACAATTGGAAAAATTAGGTATGCCAAATGCATCCTTTGCACTATCACTAGAACCTTCAACGGATTATAAACGAAATGGAAAGGATAACTTGAGTTTCAGGTTCACCGCGAATAAAGGCAGTGAACATGGAGAGTTGAAGAAAGTAGCTTCGGGCGGGGAGCTGAGTCGGATCATGTTAAGCATTAAATCGATCCTCGCAGAATATGAGACCTTACCCACGTTAGTTTTTGATGAGATAGATACAGGTGTATCGGGGGATATTTCAAATGCCATGGCCAAGATCATGAAAGGCATGAGCACACACATGCAATTATTTTCTATTACCCACTTGCCGCAAGTGGCCTCTAAAGGGGATCTACACTACAAGGTGTACAAGGAAGATGTGAACGATGTGACTCAAACCCGAATAAAACTTTTATCTGAAGATGAACGGATCGTGGAGCTTGCCGAAATGTTGGGAGGAAAATCTTTATCTGATTCGGCCCTGGCGCACGCAAGAGAACTGCTAAACTAGATTTTCAGATACTTCCATTTCCGAAGGGGATAGGGCTGCAAGTGGTCAATTTTAAATATCTTTACGGCAGTATTAATCATTCTAACCAACTGTATTTATAGCATATGAGCCATAATTTATTATCAGGAAAAAGAGGGATCATTTTTGGAGCCCTAGATGAAAATTCGATCGCCTGGAAAACAGCAGAAAGAGTTTTTGAAGAAGGAGGAAAATTCGTTCTGACAGATGCGCCAATCGCCATGCGAATGGGGCAGATCAACGAACTAGCCAAAAAAACGAATTCAGAGATCATCCCGGCAGATGCGACCAATGAGGAAGACCTGGAAAATCTGGTTACCAAGAGTATGGAGATCCTGGGCGGAAAGC
>JAHHLF010000265.1 GCA_018679315.1 Bacteroidia bacterium
CATTAATTACACCCTAAGACAACCCCTGGGCGTGGTAGGGACTATTTCACCCTGGAATCTTCCTTTGTATCTCTTCACCTGGAAAATTGCGCCGGCACTGGCAGCCGGGAACTGTGTAGTTGCCAAACCTTCTGAAGTAACCCCGATGACTGCGTTTTTACTTTCCAGGATCTGTATTAAAGCAGGATTGCCTAAGGGAGTTTTAAACATTGTTCACGGCCATGGGCTAAAGGTAGGGTCGGAGATCACAAAACACCCGGGAATAAAGGCTATTTCCTTCACCGGAAGCACCCGCGTAGGGAAAGAAATTGCAAAAGTAGCGGCTCCTATGTTCAAGAAAATTTCCCTGGAAATGGGAGGGAAGAATCCTAACCTAGTTTTCGCTGACTGCAACTATGACAAAATGTTGGACACTACAGTGCGTTCTTCTTTTTCAAATCAGGGACAGATCTGTCTCTGTGGCTCACGTATCCTGATAGAACGCCCCATCTACGATAAATTCAAAAGGGATTTTGTCAAACGTGTAAAATCGCTAAAAGTGGGCCCACCTGAGAGACGCAATACAGATATTGGGGCCGTTGTTTCTGAGGCACATTACGAGAAGGTCTTGTCTTATATCAAACTGGCAAAAAAAGAAGGGGGAAAGATCCGCGCCGGAGGCAAAGCGGTTTTTCCGAGGGGATATAAAAAGGGTTGGTATATTGAACCTACAGTTATTGAGGGGCTGGATCCGTACTGCCGGACAAACCAGGAAGAGATCTTCGGACCGGAAGTGACGCTCATACCTTTTGACACGGAGAAAGAGGCATTAGAATATGCCAATGCAACCGAATACGGCCTTTCTTGTTCAGTGTGGACAGAAAATATCAGTCGGGCGAATCGAATTGCGAAACACATTGATGCCGGGATCGTATGGATCAATACCTGGATGCTCCGTGACCTGCGTACACCTTTCGGAGGGGTAAAGAATTCGGGTGTAGGCCGGGAAGGAGGCTTCGAAGCCCTGCGGTTTTTTACGGAAGCAAAAAATGTGTGTATTCAATATTGATCCATATTCATTAGCTGACCATACTAAATTTCACGAACTGAGGTCACCGCTTGCCCACTTAGGAATCCGGTAACCCAACACCTTCATTTCTTAACAATTAATTCGCATAAATTGTTTCTGAAATATCTTAATAATCACGTATTTTTCTCAAAATTTTAGAACATGATACCCTTCTTAAGAAAAGCCTCTTTGCTATTACTGTTGATAACAACACCCCTATGGGCCCAAATAGAAAATAAGCCGGTCGAAGCGCCTTCCATCATGGAAGAAAAGATCCCTGTAGATCCAAAAGTCAGGATAGGGAAGTTAGACAATGGCCTTGTGTACTACGTCCGGGAAAATTCTAAACCAGAAGACAAAGTTGAACTCAGGTTAGTTGTAAATGCAGGCTCCATCATGGAAACGGACAGACAATTGGGTCTGGCGCACTTTATGGAGCATATGAATTTTAATGGCACTAAGAATTTTGAGAAGAATGACCTGGTTGACTACCTCCAGAGCATTGGTGTCAAGTTTGGTGCCGACCTGAATGCATATACGAGCTTTGACGAAACTGTCTATATCCTGCCCATACCGAGCGATGATCCGGATAAGCTTGAAAAGGGCTTCCAGATCTTGGAAGACTGGGCACATCAAACCACCCTGTCTGAGGAAGCAATTGATGGGGAGCGAGGTGTAGTACTCGAAGAACTCAGGCTTCGCCTGGGAGCTGAAAAGCGGATGCGCAGGATCACATTGCCAAAAATGATGTATGGTTCTAAATATGCAGAAAGGCTACCTATAGGCACGAAAGAAAATCTGGAGAATTTCACCTATGACGATGTAAGGAACTATTATAATACCTGGTACCGCCCCGATCTTATAGCTGTTGTTGCTGTAGGGGATCTGGATGTGGAAACCATGGAGCAAAAGATAAAGTCACATTTTTCAGAAATTCAAATGCCCGAAGATCCCCAGGAACGAGAATCATATCCGCTTCCCAATCACGAGGAGACATTGATCGCAATTGCCTCAGATAAAGAAGCTGCTTTTTCCAGGGTCCAGGTTATGTATAAAGACCGGAATGAAGCTCCGAAAACGCTTACTATAAAGGATTATCGGGATAATTTGATCCGCAATTTATTCTCCACTCTCATCAACAATAGGCTTGATGAGCGCAGGAACGGGCCGGAACCGCCTTTTGTTTTTGGATTCTCCTATTACGGCGGCACTTTTGCACGTTCAAAAAACGCATACCAATCTATGGCCCAGACGAGTCCGGAAGGACAGTTAATAGGCTTGAAAGCCATTCTCGAAGAGAATGAGCGTGTTAAGCGATATGGCTTTCTAAGTGGAGAATTTGATAGGGCTAAGAAAGAAGTGCTTACCAGACTCGAACAACGTTATAACGAACGGGAGAAAATGGAAAGTGGCCGAATCATAGGTTCTTACGTACAACATTATCTGGATGAATCTCCGATTCCGGGTATAGAATGGGACTTTGATACCACTAAACAACTCTTGCCAACAATTGAATTGGATGAGGTCAGTGAATTGATCAAAACCTTTTTACACGATGATAATCGCGTGATAATTTTAACTGGACCCGAAAAGGAAGGTCTGGAAGCAATTACGGAAGATGAGGTACGAACCCTACTGTCTGAGATCGAAGCAGCTGAACTAGCCCCATATGAGGACGAAGAGGTAACGTCGACCCTCATAGAGAGCTTACCGCAGCCAGGGAGTATTGTCAATTCCGGTAGTAATGAAAAATTGGGTACGACAACGCTCACGCTGAGCAATGGAGCCCAACTTACTTACAAAAAGACAGATTTCAAGAACGATGAAGTGCTGTTTCAAGCCTTTAGTCATGGCGGGACCAGCTTGTATTCTGATGAAGAGTTAAAGGCCACGGCATTTGCCAATGACGGTTTGTCAGAGGCTGGAATGGGCGGTTTTGATC
>JAHHLF010000172.1 GCA_018679315.1 Bacteroidia bacterium
TTGCGGTTCCTTTCTTATTGTTTTATTGCTTACCCTCTGCGGGTGGGTACCCGGGGTGATCGCCGCTTTGATCATCCTCAATAATACCAATTAGGAGTCGTATCTTTGTGCTTCTGTAAATAGTTAGCTATGAAGAAGCTCCTGGCATACCTTATCACTTTTTTATTTTTTACCGGATGTGTCATTCAGGAACAGTTTGTTTTTGATAAAGATGGCAGCGGGGAATACAGTATGGCCTTTAATATGGACCAACTGATGGGCATGGGCGGTGATACGGACTCAACAAAAAAAGTGGTGGATACGGTGATTACCTTTGCCAGTTTTTTGGATGAAAAAAAAGACAGTATTTCTAAATTGTCCGAGGAAGAACAAGAACGTTTGGAATTATTACGACCACTGACCTTTGCTATGAATATGAATGATTCCCTGCAGAAGTTTGATATGCGTATGAGCTATGCTTTTGAATCCCTGGACGACATTAAGAACTTTTCTGAAGCCGTAAAAGCAGCTAACATAAAAGAATTGGATGAAATGGGCTTGGGCGATTCGCCCAATGATAGTGCACAAAGTGGCAGTAGCAATGATGCGACGGATGACTTATTTGGCAGTGCCGATTCCTATACGACTAAATTTTCGGCCAGAGGTTTTTCCCGAACTATAACGGCAGAAGCTCGGGAGAAGCTCATAAAAGAAAAGGATACAACTTCAGGTGACGATGCTTTTGCTGATGCGATCATAATGAGGCAGGTTTATAAATTCCCATACAAGATCAAATCGGTAGACAATCCGAATGCCAAGATCCATCAAGATTTTAAAGGGGTAGAAGTAGAGGCCAATATGATGCAGCTAAACAACAATCCGGATATTTTCAACATCAAAGTAAAATTTGAGTAGTGAACAAGAGAGTTGGCATACAGGATCTGGGGCTAAAGGATTATAAAGAAACCTGGGACTACCAGGAACAGCTTTTCAAGGAGGTAATTGATATCAAGATCAAGAACCGACGAGAAGATGCCGGTTTAGAGACGCCCAATCATTTGCTATTTGTTGAACATCCGCATGTGTATACGCTGGGAAAAAGCGGCGATTACAGCAATCTGCTTGTAGATGAAAAAGAACTGGAAAAGAGGGGAGCTTCTTTTTACAAGATCAACAGGGGAGGAGATATTACCTATCACGGTCCCGGACAGGTCGTTGGTTACCCCATTCTGGACCTGGATAACTTTTTTACCGATATCCACAAATACCTGCGTTTTTTAGAAGAAATGGTCATTCTTACACTTGAAGAATATGGCTTGCAAGGGGAACGCTCGCCAGGGGAAACAGGTGTCTGGTTAGATGTAGGCACCCCTTTTGCCCGTAAGATCTGCGCCATGGGCGTGAGAGCCAGCCGCTGGGTAACCATGCATGGTTTTGCCCTGAATGTGAATACAAACCTGGGCTATTTTGACCTGATGATCCCATGTGGTATTAAGGGAAAGGCTGTTACTTCTCTAAGCGCTGAACTTGGAAACTCCGACATCCCCATGGGAGAAGTCAAGCAAAAGCTCCTCAAACACTTTGGGAATTTATTTCATGCGCAGTTTAGGAAGGAAGAAGTAGATATCTAATTACTAAAAGCAGTAAGTATGCTTTTACCAATGAGTTTATCTTTTTTATTAAATGTTTCCTGTTTTATCATACCATAGCCTTCCGAAAGCCATAACTTATTTCTGCTGGTCATCTTTATGCCCATTTTAGCCTCACTGTCATAGGTGATCACATAACAATCGAACGTTCCGGCTGGCGTAGTCACAGATTCTTTCCCTTCAACCTTTCTATTGAAAAAATTCATATTCATTTTCATATTCATGGGAGGCATTTTTATGGTCATTAATACATCCGCATCTGGTAGCGTTTGCCCGGTACTAAGATTATTTGGGTATAAAAGATCGGTACCGCTCATTTCTACCTCCATATCTTCATATTGACCCATTATTTCCGGTGACATCATCGAACTGAAATCAATCGTAACCCCATCATCAGAACATGTAATATCATATTCTGAACTGGTCAACATTTTGCCTTTCTCGTCCTGCATTTCGTAGTACATTGTAGCGGTATTTCCGCTGGCTTCTTTAATCACATAGTCCATTACACCGGATACTTTATCCTTTTTGTCATACATGGTGATTTGAAATTTGGTTCCCTCGTTCATGGGAAAAAATGTACTGCAATCCTGGGAAATGGCCGTTGACGCGATACAAAAGAAAGCGCAAATAAGGGTTAGTGTTCTCATAATTTAAAAGTTGAAGCGATTATATAGTGTTATACTTTTTTAAATACCACCCTTCTGTTCTGTGCCTTTCCATCGGCAGTGCCATTATCACCTACAGGTTCGGATTCTCCTTTACCCGAAGTCTGCAATCGGCTGTCGGCCACATTGTAAATGTCCACAAGGGCATTTCGCACGGCATCTGCTCTGCGCTTAGAGAGATCCATATTAGATGCATCGTCCCCATCAGAATCTGTATGTCCCTCGATCATCAAATTCATCATTGCTTCCTGTTGTAAAACCTGGGAGATCTGCCTTATGATGCCCATGGATTGGGGTTGAATATTCGCCGATCCTGAATCAAATAAAATACCGTTCGTGGAG
>JAHHLF010000013.1 GCA_018679315.1 Bacteroidia bacterium
GTTGATCTTATCTATGTTCTTTTTGTTGTTTACTGTGACAATACAGGCACAGGATGATGGCATGATCGACAAGAAAGCCAATGAATTGTTAAGGGCGTATCAAGCCGAAGTGGGCCTTACCATTGAACAAGCCACCGAATTCCATAAAGCGATCAAGCATTATTTGATGAAGCGCAAAGAAGTAAAGTCGATGGATGCTTCTGCGCAAGACAAAGCCAGCATGCTAAAAGATGTTTCGGCAATGGAGAACAAGGCCATGGTAACAATTCTCGATATGAAGCAAATGAAGGCCTATAAAAAAATGAAGAAAGAGCTACAACCCATTTAGCCCCTAAAACAAAAGAGTTAAATTTTTAGAACATGTAGTTTCCACGTAGTAGAGCATAGCTCACTACGTGGTTTCTTTTTATCCCCATTTTTGCCTACATTCATTTCTTGAAATTCAACCGAAAAATTTCCTTGAAAATGAGATCAATTCAACAACTACTTATCCTTGGTCTGTGCCTTGTGATGACATCAATCTATGGGCAAAAGAAACAGGACAACCCTTATTCAGGCCTATCCTGGAGAAGCCTTGGACCGGCGCTGACTTCCGGTAGGATCGCTGATATTGCCATCCATCCCGATAATGAAAATACATGGTATGTAGCCGTAGGTTCCGGAGGGGTCTGGAAAACTACAAATTCGGGAACTACATGGAAGCCTATTTTTGACAGTCAGAAGTCCTATTCCATTGGCTGTGTGACCATCGATCCGAATAATTCCCATACGATCTGGGTAGGATCCGGGGAGAATGTTGGAGGGAGGCATGTTGGTTTTGGCGATGGCATCTATGTCAGCCATGACGATGGTAAGAGTTGGAAGAATAAGGGACTCAAAAAATCAGAACATATCTCCAAGATCATCGTGCATCCCGATAATCCCAATACCATTTGGGTGGCCGCTCAGGGTCCTTTATGGAGCAAGGGCGGTGAACGCGGGGTTTACAAATCTACCGATGGAGGCGAGAGCTGGAATCGCACGCTCGGCGATAGCGAATGGGTAGGCGCTACTGATCTCCTGATTGATCCTCGAGATCCACAGGTGCTCTATGCAGCGACCTGGCAGCGTCACAGAACCGTTGCTGCGTATTTGGGTGGCGGTCCGGGATCCGGAATTCACAAGAGTACCGATGGGGGAGAGACATGGACGAAACTATCCTCCGGCATCCCAAAATCTAAGCTGGGGAAGATCGGACTTGCCATGAGTCATTTTGATCCGAATACGATCTATGCAGCTATTGAAACAGACCGACTCAAAGGCGGGATCTATATGTCTGCAGATGCTGGACACTCCTGGAGCAAACAAAGCAATACGGTATCCGGAGGTACGGGTCCGCATTACTACCAGGAGTTATACGCTTCCCCTCATCATGATGGCACTTTATACCTGATGAACAATTATGTTCAGGTATCCAAAGACCACGGGAAGAATTTCAGTACGATGAATGAAAAGAAAAAACATGTAGACAGTCATGCCATGGCTTTTAAAGCTTCTGATCCCAACTATGTGCTCTTTGGTACCGATGGAGGATTGTATGAAAGTTTTGATCTGACAAAGAGTTGGAAATATATCCGTAATCTACCAGTGATCCAGTATTACAAAGTAGCTGTCGACGATTCATCTCCATTCTACAAGATCTATGGAGGCACCCAGGATAACGGTTCTCATGGCGGTCCGTCGCGGACTCGCTCTTCGGCCGGGATCCTTAATTCCGATTGGTGGGTCACCTTAGGCGCTGATGGACATCAGAGTGCTACTGAGCCGGGAAATCCCGATATCACCTATGGTGAGTTTCAACAAGGTTGGTTATGGCGTGTAGATCAGACCACGATGGAGACTGTTTTTATACAGCCTCAGCCTGGAGCAGGGGAACCTGCCGAACGTTTTAATTGGGATGCGCCTATTTTGGTGAGTCCGCATAAACCTACACGTCTGTATTTCGCTTCGCAGCGCGTATGGCGATCAGAGAACAGGGGGGATGCCTGGACAGCCGTATCACCCGACCTGACGCGTAATCAGGAACGATTAGCCTTGCCGATCATGGGCGGACAGCAGAGCTGGGATAATGCATGGGATGTAAATGCCATGTCAGTTTATAATACCATCACTTCGCTATCCGAATCTCCCATACAGGAAGGCCTTCTTTACGCCGGAACCGATGATGGGATTCTTCAGGTATCAGAAGACGGTGGTGCTAACTGGCGCAGAATTGAATTAGGAAATATAAAAGGAGTTCCGGCAACCCCATTTGTGAATGATGTACGTGCCGACCTCTATGATGCCAGTACCGTTTACCTGGTTTTGGACAACCATAAATATGGGGATTACAGACCGTTTCTGTTGAAAAGTACGGACAAGGGGAGGACCTGGCAATCCATCAATGGAAACCTGCCAAATCCTCTGCTGACTTGGAGAATAGTACAGGACCACGAGCAAAAAAACCTGCTTTTTGCCGCTACCGAATACGGGGTGTATATGACACAGGATGGCGGACAAAAGTGGACACAATTAAAGTCGGGCATGCCCACGATTTCCATCAGGGATATAACCATTCAGCGCAGGGAGAACGACCTGGTTGCCGCTTCCTTTGGGCGGGGCTTTTATGTGTTGGATGATATGAGTCCGCTGAGGAATTATGCAGCCACGGCAGGGCAGGAGGCTACCTTATTTGATGTAAAACCGGCCTATTGGTATATAGAAGGAGAGGAAGTATACGGACAGGGGAATGCAGAGTATGCGGCAAAGAACCCACCTTATGGGGCCGTATTCACCTATCATTTGAAAGATTCCATTGCCTCACTCAAATCACAGCGGAAGCTAAGTGAGAAAGGCAAAACAACCGTGCCTTTCCCCGGATGGGATGCTTTGGAAAAAGAGAAATTACAGGCAAAACCGGCCATTTGGTTTACTGTCAAAGACGCTCAGGGACAGGTTGTGGATATTGTGAAGGGAAAAAACAAAAAGGGGTTCAACAGGGTGAGCTGGGGCTTAAGTGTCGCCGATAGGAGTGGCGTACCTTTAAAAGCGCCGCCACCAGTAGAAGATTATTTTTCCTGGGGAATAAAAGCCACTCCAGGGGATTATACCGTTACCATGTCCAAGGTAGTTGATGGGGAAGAAACGGTTTTGGCCGGTCCGAACGAATTTAAAGTAGTGCCTTTGGCAAAAGGTGCCTTACCGGGCGCTTCCTATGATGATATCGTAGCCTTCAGAAAAACCTTTGAAGGCTTCCAGCAGGAGATGAGTGCCGTGCAATCTGTTTTAGATAAAAATCAGCAGAAGGTAAATGCCATGCAACGTGCCTTAACGAAGGCAACGAATCCAACATCTGCCTTGGTGCAGCAATTGCATGAAGCGCGATCCTTGCTATTAGTAATAGATACAGAATTAAATGGAAATAAGGCCAAGGCTGAAGTAGGGGAACGAGATGATCCAACCCCCGGATCGGGCGGATTTATCGGTACGGTTGCCCTGGCTACCAGCACATACGGACCTACGGATAATCACAAAGCGGCTTTGAATGTGGCGTCTACACAGTTGCAGTCGATCAAAGGCAAATTGGATCAGTTTGTGACACAGACCATGCCTTCGTTAGAAGCCGCTGTTAAGGCAGCGGGCGCGCCGTGGATCGAAGGGCAGGGGCTTAAAAATTAAAAAAGTTGTGGGAGTACGTCAAAGACGTAGCCCAGGAGCCAGTATAGGATTATAAAAACGACCAAGGTGCCGAAGCAACCGCATTTGCCGCCTCCGATCTTCTTGGCTCCGAAAAAGGCGATTATGGCGCGAACCAGGTTTTTCATGTCAATGAGGTGCTATGCGAGTGGAGCGACAAGATGTTTCAGGGCTTCATAGACGATGACAGCCGGCCATACTATAGCTTTCAGGACGCCTACGACACCTGCCCAAAAAGTGGAAGCAGCCTTAATATAATAGATGGCAGCGCCCAGAATGCCTAAAAAATAAAAAATTCCGCCACTTCCGGCTTTAGCTTTTGATTTTGACATTGTGGTTGTTTTAAAGGGTTACGTTAATCCCAATTTGAATACTGTTACCCGGTTATTTCTGTTGAAGGTAAAAAATGCTGTTCCTTATTGCAAAAAATTAGACATGAATCCTCAGTTACATATTTTGATTATGTGGGCCTATTCTGGAGTTTTACTATATATGTACAAATAATCGATATTATAAAACACTTAGCAGACAACTTTCAGACCGAACCAAAAATAATGTACCTTTTACAATTCGAACTACACTAGTGTGAAAGCGTATCTCTACATTTTGGGATTTGGAATTTGTTATTTGGGATTTGCACCTGCTACGCAGGGGCAGACTGCACAGCAAAAGGAGCGCCAGGCTGAGAAGATAAGTGAGCCCCGCTTATTTGTCTATGATACTACATACCTGGCCAGTGTACAAGCCGAACGGGAAGAATTTCTACGCCAAAAGATCCTGATCGATTGCCTGGATATTTCGGATAAAAAACGAGAAAAGCTGATCCGCGATCTGTACAAGCACAAGCGCTCAAAACGACTCAACAAAATTTTGCTTACAGCTACGACCTTTGAGGAAGAGGTAGAGGTAACTCCAGAGCACGATAAATAAGACAGATTACCTACAAATAGGGATATTCCGAAATATCCTATTTGACATAATATAAATTATAGAACATCAGGGTGCAATTCTCGTAATAGCGCTATTGGCGATATTTGACATGATTCAGTTATGATCAACAGCGTAGCTGTTTCATAACGTCTTGAAATCGACTTAGGAGATTCACGAACACCTTTGAAAAAATCAATTTATTGATCGTGAGTAATTATGTCAAGAGAGCCGATGCCAAACGCTCGATTGTTTTTAAAATCAAATTGCTTTGCAGCCGCATCGACTCGCACGTAAAATTAAAAGTCCATTAGACGTTCACTTTTTACATCGTATTTTAAACATAATTTGCCATCGCTATCTACAGGAATACCCCTATGAAACGATTTATTTTTTGAACATAAGAATTAGAATATCTAATTCATTATCATTGTATGAGATAACAATTAAGATTATTAGGCTTATGGAGGCCAATAAAAGCATGAAGAAGTTTGGCACTTTTGGAGGTGTCTTCACGCCCACCCTATTAACTATTCTGGGGGTTATCATGTATTTGCGCTTGGGCTGGGTCGTTGGTAATGCAGGGCTTCTCGGTGCTTGGATTATTATAATAATTTCTTTTGCAATTACCCTTTGTACAGCGCTTTCCATGTCGGCAATAAC
>JAHHLF010000156.1 GCA_018679315.1 Bacteroidia bacterium
CCAATTGGTCGTAAAAGTAAGCACTCCTGAAAGGGAACACCCTGCCTTGGCTACCGTTAGTTCTATTTGGAAAACAGCGGAATTTCACGAACGTGAGGTGTTCGACTTTTTCGGGATCAATTTCACGGATCACCCCAATTTGAAGCGGCTGTTCCTGACCGATGAATGGGAAGGGTATCCGTTACGAAAAGACTACGAAGATGAAATAAATATGATCCTCAAATAAGACGCTATGGAAACCACCACCGTAAAATCTAATTTCAAGTCAGAGGAGTACTTCATAAATATGGGGCCTCAACATCCGGCTACCCATGGGGTGTTGCGGCTTGTTTTAACGATTGACGGGGAGATCATTAAGAAGGTAGATCCGGATCTGGGATACATTCACAGATCTATTGAAAAAATGTGTGAGCGCGATAGCTATCAGCAGATCGTTCACCTGACAGATCGCATGGATTACCTCTCGTCCAATATTAATAATGAGGCTGTCTGTCTCGCCGTGGAAAATGCCCTGGAGCTGGAAGTGCCGGATCGTGTTAAAGTCATCCGGACCATCATAGGAGAGCTTACCAGGATCTCCTCTCACTGCCTTTGGTGGGGTGTAATGGGTATGGATGTAGGTGCACTTACTACCTATTTCTACGGTTTCAGGGATCGGGAAATGATCAATGATATTATGGAAGAGACCTGTGGGGCAAGGCTGACTATGAATTATAATGTTCCGGGCGGATTAATGTTTGATATCCATCCCAACTTTGTCCCCAGAGTCAAAAAATTCATCACCCATTTTAAAACAAAGATCCCAGAATTCGACAGGCTTCTCACCAACAACGTCATATTCCAAAAACGAACTAAAGGTGTCGGCGTGCTGAGTAAGGAAGATGCTATTTCATTTGGTGCTTCCGGACCTGTAGGACGGGCTTCTGGTTACTCCTGCGATGTCAGAAAATATCATCCATATAGTGCTTTAGACAGAGTTACTTTTAACGAGGCATTGCGGACAGAAGGCGATACGTTTGCCAGGTACCAGGTGCGTATTCAGGAGTTCTGGGAATCCTTGTCTATTATAGAACAACTAATAGATAATATCCCGGAAGGAGAACACAGGGTAACGACCAAAGCTGTCATAAAATTACCGAAAGGAGAATACTTTCAAAAAGTTGAAACAGCAAGGGGCGAACTAGGCGTCTATATCATAAGTACGGGCACAAAAAATCCATACCGACTCAAATTCAGATCCCCGGGATTCTCCAATTTATCCTTGCTGAACCATATAGCCGTTGGGGGTAAGATCGGTGATCTTGTGGCAACAATGGCAACATTGGATCTGGTCATTCCAGATATTGATAGATAGAATTGAATATGAAATACGGATTAAGCGTCATAACAACGATACACGACTGGCTTTACAGTGTAATGCCGGAATGGCTGGCCGGTCTGGTTGAAATGATTCTTATTGCCATGGTATACCTCGGCATATTCTCTGTTGCCGGTTTATTCCTGGTTTTACTGGAACGCAGGGTCGCCGCCTGGTTCCAACTGCGTATTGGTCCCAACAGAGTGGGTTTCCAAGGTTTGTTGCAAACTATGGCCGATGCCTTGAAACTCCTTTCAAAAGAATTGACGGGCACTCAGAAAGCCGACAAGTTTCTGTATAATCTGGCGCCTTATTTTGTGATCATCACATCGCTTATGGCTTTGGCAGTTATTCCATTTACTGCGGAATTCCATGCGTTTGACATAAATATCGGTGTGTTTTTCCTGATCGCTATATCGTCAATTGGGGTAATAGGCATTCTCCTGGGCGGATGGAGTAGTAATAATAAATATGCTCTGATCGGCGCCATGAGAAGTGGTGTTCAAACTATTAGTTATGAGCTTTCAATAGGCCTGTCTCTGCTTACAATGATTTTGTTGACAGGCACCTTACAACTTTCAGAGATCATTGAGGTGCAAAAAAGTGGTTGGCTGATCGTACAAGGTCATATTCCAGCCGTTATTGCTTTTATGATCTATATGATCGCAGGTACTGCGGAGACCAACAGGGCTCCTTTTGATCTGGTAGAGGCAGAATCGGAATTGGGTGCCGGGTTTCACACCGAATATTCAGGGATGAAATTCGCCTATTTCTTTTTAGCAGAATTTATAAATATGTTCATTATTGCGGCGATCGCAACCACCGTATTTTTCGGTGGCTGGCTTTCTCCTTTTGGGATCACAGAATCCATACCATGGCTTGGTGTGCTCTGGTTCCTGATAAAAACATTACTCCTGGTATTTCTGATGATGTGGTTTCGATGGACATTTCCGCGCCTCCGCGTCGATCAACTGCTAACGCTGGAGTGGAAGTATTTGTTGCCAATTAATTTGGTCAACATTGTAATTATGGCCTTGCTTATTTGGGGCAACCTGATCATTAAATTTTAAACGTATGGGATATTTCTCAAATATCTATAATGGCATTAAAACCTTGTTAACCGGAATGAGTGTGACCGGAAAATATTTCCTGCATTCAAGAAAAGGAGCCATTACTCAGCAATATCCGGATAACAGGGATACCTTAAAGATGTTCGACAGGTTCAGGGGAGAAGTAATTATGCCCCATGATGAGAATAATGAACATCGGTGTACGGGTTGCCAAAAATGTGAGATCGCCTGCCCTAATGGAACCATTGAAATTATTTGGGACAGGGGAATAGATGAAACTACAGGAAGGAAGAAAAAGAAAATAGACCAGTTCATATATCACTTAAGTATGTGTACCATGTGTGGTTTATGTATTGATGTATGCCCTACTGATGCCATTGAATGGGGGCAGAATTTTGAAAATTCCGTCTACGACCGTACAGCTTTGACACGAGTTCTGAATTTGCCGGGGTCTAAATTACAACCTGGAGTGGAAGACTAGCCATATGGAAAAGATCATCTTTTATATTCTTGCGGCCATCATGGTCATTTTTGCAATCGCATCGGTTACGAGTCGTAAAATGCTGCGTTCTGTTGTCTATCTGCTATTTGTGCTCTGCGGAGTTGCCGGCATTTACTTTTTAATCGATTATAATTTCCTTGCAGCTATTCAGCTTACGATCTATGCAGGAGGCATCATTGTATTGATCATCTTTTCAGTCTTGCTGGTACATCATATTGAAATGCAGTTGGAACTTGCTAAGCCCTCCAGGCAATTGCTCACAGCCTTGGCTTGTATTTTAGGACTTGGTCTATTTTTGACAACCATATATTTACATCCTTTCGAAGTAGTAGAAAATACGAATACCATAAGCACTGCCGAAGTTGGAACCCTTTTACTCAGCTATACAGATGGTGGGTTTATCCTCCCATTTGAAGTAATAAGCGTCTTATTATTAGCTGCCATGGTAGGTGCCATTGTCATTGCCAAAGGCAAGAAATTATCAACCAATAACCAGTCGACCTCATGATCCCCGGAGTGAGCATTTATGAATTGCTAACGGTTACTTCACTCTTATTCTTTATAGGAGTGTATGGCTTCGTCACGCGAAAGAATTTGATATCCATTTTAATATCTGTGGAATTGATACTGAATGCAGCGGTGATCAACTTTGTTGTGATCAACAAATATCTCTACCCGGATATCTTGCAAGGCGCCGTATTTGGCATTTTCATCATTGCGGTCGCTGCTGCAGAAACGGCCCTGGCCGTAGCCATAATCATTAATTTATACCGGCAGATCAGCTCCGTGGAAGTAGAAGAAATTGAAACTATGAAACATTGATAGATACCAACCAGAACCAACCATGATGTACTCATATGTCTTATTGATCCCTTTGATACCGCTTGCCGTTTTTCTGCTTCTCGGCATGTTTAATCAAAAGATTAAGCCAGGGATATCGGGCTATATTGGTGTTGGTGGACTTTTGATCTCTACAATACTTGCTGTTATAACAGCTTTTGAATATTTCATTACTACGGGTAAGGTGGATGGCGCCTATGAGCCCTATGTTTTCAAAACGGTGTGGATGTACTTTTCGGAGACTTTACACATAGACATGGGATATCTGCTCGATCCTATTTCCGTGATGATGCTGATCGTGGTTTCCGTAGTCTCCTTAATGGTACATATTTATAGCCGGGGTTATATGAAGGGGGATCAGGGGTATACTAAATTCTTTGCCTTCCTGTCTTTATTTTCTTTCTCCATGTACGGGCTTGTCCTAGCCACCAACTTATTCCAGATCTACATATTCTGGGAACTGGTAGGGGTCTCTTCATATTTACTGATCGGCTATTATTACACTAAAGAATCGGCAGTAGCTGCCGCTAAAAAAGCCTTTATAGTTACACGTTTTGCAGACCTGGGTTTCCTAATTGGAATATTGATCATAGGCTACTATACAGGCACCTATGACTTTGAAATGCTCACTGATCCGGAAGGAAGTGCTATCCTTAGCTGGGCCTCTACTTCCTTTATGGGGCTATCGGTTCTTACCTGGGGGTTAATTCTGATATTTATTGGAGGTGCCGGTAAATCGGCGATGTTTCCACTGCATATCTGGCTTCCTGATGCCATGGAAGGCCCAACACCGGTCTCTGCTCTTATCCATGCAGCCACAATGGTTGTCGCAGGTATTTACCTGGTTGCGAGATTGTTCCCCATGTACTACTTCGTTGAAGAGGGCTTTGCCTTACAGGTCGTTGCCTATGTTGGGGCATTTTCCGCGTTGTTTGCTGCTTTGATCGCCATAACACAAAATGACATTAAACGGGTACTGGCCTATTCCACTATGTCTCAATTGGGATATATGATGTTGGGGTTGGGTGTATCCGGTTATGAAGGTGCGGAGGGACTCGGTTATATGGCCTCGATGTTCCACTTGTTCACCCATGCCATGTTTAAGGCACTCTTATTTCTCTGCGCAGGCTCTGTGATCCATGCCGTGCACAGTAATTATTTAAAAGACATGGGTAGTCTTAGAAAGTACATGCCTATTACGCACATCACTTTTTTAGTCGCCGCATTAGCTATTTCAGGGATTCCTCCTTTCTCCGGGTTCTTCAGTAAAGATGAGATCCTGGTTGCCGCTTTTGAACAGAACAAACTCATTTATGTAGTCGGAGTTGTAGTGGCAGCGCTTACGGCATTCTATATGT
>JAHHLF010000210.1 GCA_018679315.1 Bacteroidia bacterium
TACGGCATGACGATAGGTGAATATGCCTTGATGATCAATGGAGAACAATGGTTGGAGAATGGAGTAAAGGCAGATCTGACAGTTATTGAGTTGGAGAATTATACACATCAAAGCAAATACTCCCTCCCTATAAGGCCTTCGCCTAATTTACCCAATGATAAGGCCATCAACCTCTACCCAAGCCTTGGGCTCTTTGAAGGCACACATATTAATGCAGGAAGGGGGACAGATTTTCAATTTCAACGATACGGCTCACCCTATCATGATTCAACCCAGTTTAATTTAAATTACACGCCCGAACCGAACTTTGGATCAAAATCGCCAAAATTCAATGGGCAAAACTGTTATGGTGAAGACCTCCAGGATGCACCCTTTATGAAGGAAATGAGTTTACAATGGCTGATAAAAGCCTATAAAGGAAGTACGGCAAAATCTGATTTTTTCAATACATCAGGATTTACAAAACACGCTGGAACGGCTAAACTTCAGGAGCAGATAGTGGCCGGTTGGAGTGAAGCGGAGATCAAAAATAGTTGGGCGAAGTCTCTTGATGACTTTATGAAGATCCGCGAAAAATATTTGTTATACCCTTAGGCGTCGAGCTCCTTTCCGGTAGTAGGTTTTCGGTATTTATGAAAGGGTTGTTTCAGCAATCCTACAATACTGCCATTCTCTTCCTTGTTAGGAAAAGTGTCTACCCCATACACGATCGTTTCCCGGTCTAATTCCATATAAGTCCCAAACAAGCGGTCCCAAATAGAGAATATATTCCCGTAATTAGAATCTGTATACGGCAAGACATAATGGTGGTGAACTTTGTGCATGTCGGGAGAAACGATCACCCAACTCAGCGCTTTGTCAATTTTACGCGGTAAGCGAATATTTGCATGACCAAATTGTGTGGCCACCAGTGAAAGAGACTGATAAAGCATAATAATCCCAATAGGAGTACCTACAACTAATACTCCCAGGGTGGTAAAGACAAACCGAATTACACTTTCAAAAGGATGGTGCCTGTTCGCAGTAGTAGTATCTACTTCATGATCTGTATGATGAACCAGATGGATCATCCACAATGGTTTTACCTGGTGTTCTACATAATGAGCCAGATAGGCCCCGAAAAAATCCAATAAGAGCACGCCCATCACTACATAGGCCCAAAGAGGCATTTCAGGGAACCAGTTTATGATCCCAAAATCATTTGCGGCTACCCAATCGCTTGTCTGCAAAAGGATAAAGGCCAGCCCAAAGTTGATAAGGATGGTCGTGAAGGTAAAGAAGAAATTAGGCAGGGCATGCCGCCATTTGCGATAGTCAAATTTGAACAATGGAACAGCTCCTTCAAGTAACCAGAAAAATGTGATCCCAGATACGAGAATTAGACTCCTATGAGTCGATGGAATTGTTTCAAAATATTCGATTATGGCTTCCATGAAGCTCAAAAATAACTAAAAATCTACTTTTAATTTCAGGGCTTCCACAATGTTGTAAGCAGCTGGGCAAATAGCTACATTCTTTAGGTTTAAGGGACCTCGATTTTGAAACTTACGCTGATTTGTATGGGGGTATTCCCTGCATGCTTTAGGCCTATGTTCATAGACACTGCAATAATTATCCGACCCTAAAAACGGACATGGCACAGATTGCAGGACGTAATCATTGTCTTCATCCACCCTCAAATAGGCATCAATAAATTGAGCCGGCTTCAGTTTGAATAATTTGGAAAGTCGCTTTATGTCCGTTTGGGTAAACAACGGACCGGTTGTCTTACAGCAATTAGCACAGTCAAGGCAATCAGTCTTCTGAAATTCCGCTTCATGCAAGTCGGCCATCAGGGTATCCAGGCCTTTGGGCGTCTTTTTTTTAAGCTGAGCAAAGAATCGCTTATTTTCCTTCTGCTTGCCTGCAGCCAGTGCAGTTAATTCGGAACGTTCTTTAGTTATCAATTCTCAGTATGCTTAGCCCGGCACAATAAAATGCTATGCTATTTGCCAGGATCTTTTGACCGGTTTCGCTAAGATAGAAATTTGTCATTGTTTTGATATCATATTATGTAAGATGATCCATGGATAACCAAACGAGATCGGCATAAAAGGTCTGTAATAACTTGTTCATTTGTAGTATGCTAAATACCCTTGATTTATTAATTTTCCTGATGACTTTTTTTCCTTAAATAGAATATTATGTCAGTTTTAATAGGAAGAGCATTACTTGACTACTTAAAAACTTCCAAGGAAGCAGAGATAATTAGCTTCACCTCCCTGGGTGAAGAGGATGTCCTCCCTGTATCCTACTTATTCAGGGATTTAGAAACCATGCCTGAAATAGAAACCCGGGCGCTTGACATGGCAAAAGGCAGCATTCTGGATATTGGTGCGGGTTCAGGGGCTCATAGCCTGGTTTTACAGGATCGAGGTTTTGACGTTACGGCCCTGGATAGTGCACCTGGTGCAGTAAAGTGTTGTCAAAAAAGAGGCGTAAAAAAAGTGGTTCATTCTGAAATACTTGAATTCAAAGGATCAACCTTTGATACGATCTACATGCTCATGAATGGTGTGGGTGTTGCAGGTAGCCTTAGACAGCTGGACACCCTTTTATTACATCTTAAAAAATTACTGAACGCCGGGGGTCAGATCCTGCTAGATTCAAGTGATATTCGATATATGTTTGATTGCGATAATAATGGAAAGCCAATATTGCCTAATGAAGATGGATATTATGGTGATATCCTCTTTTCCCTTTATTATGACGGTGAATATGAACCCCCTTTTCCCTGGGTCTATGTAGACTTTGACACCCTGGCAATCGTTGCCAGGCGTTGTGGGCTGGTAGCAGAAAAAGTGCTGGATGGCCCTCATTTCGATTATTTGGCCCGTTTAACACCGAATTAATACCAAATGCCAGCAAATACCGTTATTTTAGGGCAAAACAACGCGCTTATTAGTATGAAAAAGATTGTATTCCTGCCATTCTTGCTCCTAAGCTTGATTTTGACTCAATGCTCAAAGGATGATCCGGCTACCGAACCAACACCCGATTTAAAGGCGGCGAACCTATTAGCTACCGGAGCCTCTGCCAATGATATTCTGGCAAATGATACCTATAGTACCATGGTCATAGAAGCCGTGTACAATCCAGGTTTCCGGCCCACTGCTCTGGCAATGGCCGATTTTGTTAGTTTTCTTGAGGATAGAACTTTCAAAACAGACATCAGTGTCGTATATAGAGAGATCCCTTCTGAAGGTGTAGAGACTTTTTCCATACAACAGGCTGCAGATCTGGAAGCAGATGTAAGAACCTTGTACAATGAAGACGCAACTATTGCGATCTATATTTATTTCTCTGATACGAATTCAGAAGGAGATGATCCGGAAAATGAACTCGTCACCTTGGGGGCGTCATATAGAAACACTTCCATGATCATCTACGAGAAAACTATCAAATCGCTCGCAGCGCAGAGTTCGTCGATCAGTGAGGCTGATATAGAAGCTGCCACCCTCATGCACGAATTCGGGCACCTCTTTGGATTAGTTGACCTGGGCACACCGCAAGTAAATCAACATGAAGATCCGATAGCTCCAAATCATTGTGTGATCGATAATTGCCTCATGCTGGCCGAGATCCAATTTGGCGGAGGCATGATGGGCATGTTACAATCCCTATCGGCTAAAGG
>JAHHLF010000314.1 GCA_018679315.1 Bacteroidia bacterium
AATGTTTGATACAATTTGCTTAACTTCTTCCATTAATTCAGATTAGCCTAAAGGGCATGCAAGCACTCAATTTCAGGCCTTATTCATTCCGGTTTAAAAATAAGGAAAATAAGCCCCTCATTTTTGATGAAATTCGTAAAAAATTTGTAGCGCTTCAACCTGAGGAATGGGTGCGCCAACACGTGCTTCATTTTCTTCTATATGACAAAGGATATCCTAAGAATCGGATACAGGTAGAAAAACAGATCAAAGTCAACTCGCTCACAAAAAGATTCGACATCATTGTCTATCAACCCGATGGAAATATCGAGGTATTAGTAGAGTGCAAATCTCCATCAACACCCATCAGTCAAGATGTTTTCGACCAGATCGCCCGGTATAATCGCAGGCTAAAGGCAAAACTTCTTATAATCACTAATGGCCTGGATCACTATTTCTTTCGGGTAGATACGGAAAATGAAAAATATGATTTCATACAGGATATTCCTGATTTAAGCCTTTAATTTGCACTCGTTTTGAAACTAGCGATCGTCATACTAAATTGGAACGGAGTCCAACTATTAAAGGAATATCTGCCTAAGGTCATTTCATACAGTCCCCATGCCGAGATCATCGTAGCCGATAATGCTTCTACTGATGGCTCTGTTGACTTTATACGATCTGAGTATCCAAATGTTCGACTAATTATTAATAGCGCCAACGAAGGCTTTGCCAGGGGCTATAATCTGGCATTGAAGGAAGTGGATGCAGATGTTTTTTGCCTATTGAATTCGGATGTTGAGGTAACGCCAGGATGGCTCCCTCCTATTTTGCAATTCTTTGAAGATCATGCAGAAGCAGCGATCGTGCAACCAAAGATCCTGGATCTTAAAGATCCTGATAGCTTTGAATATGCGGGAGCTGGAGGAGGATATTTAGATGCCTTGGGCTATCCCTTTTGCAGAGGGCGGATCTTCCAATCCATCGAAAGTGATGAGGGTCAGTATGATGATACCCGCGAAATATTTTGGGCCACCGGAGCCTGTATGTTCATTCGAAAAGAAGTGTTTAATTCACTTGGAGGATTTGATGAAGATTATTTTGCCCATCAGGAAGAAATAGACCTGTGTTGGCGTGCCAGAAATTCGGGGTATAGCGTCTTTTACGTGGGTAACTCTCATGTATTTCATTTAGGGGGGTCTACGCTATCAAATATGGATCCACGTAAAACCTACTTGAACTTTAGGAATTCATTATTCTCGATCACAAAGAATTTGCCAAAAAGAAGAGCTTTTATTTTGATACTATTCAGGTTGTTTTTGGATTTTATCGCCGGAATTCGATTCATTCTACAATTTAAATTAGGGCACTGCATAGCCATAGTACGAGCTCACCTCAGTTATTACCGTCAGCTGGGCAAAATGCTCAGGAAACGAAATACCAAGGGATATTTGAAAAATTACCATGTGACGAAATCTATTGTATGGGCTCACTACGTACTTGGTATAAAGGAATTTAACATTTTAGTAAAAGATTAACTAATTTCGTTAAACGATGGGGTATGAATTCACATAATTTTGCCCCGGGACCGCATAAAATTTACTCACGTATTAAATAAGAACCTTGTCATGAAAAAAAGTACCATTGCACTATTAGGTATTGCTGTTTTGCTTTCTTCCTGTGTATCGCAGAAGAAATATGCGGAACTGGAAGCCAAGCAACAAGAAACTCAAGACCTGCTAAATTCAGCCACAGTTAAGTTGAATACTTGCCTGGAAGAAAAAGCAACGGCCGACGCTCGTGCCCAAACACTTGCCGATCAGAACGACTTCTTAAAAGCAAATAACCAGGAATTGATCAACAACATGGGCAATCTGACGACCCTAACAACAAAAGGGGCAGAAAACCTTGAAAAATCCCTTGAAAGCCTTAGGGAAAAAGATTTGACCATCCGTAAACTGCAGGATGCCGTTACCCGGCGCGACTCAGTTAACCTGGCCCTGGTTCAAAGCCTTAAAGGTGTCCTTGGCAACCTGGACGATGAAGATATTGAGATCAGTGTCGAGAAAGGAGTTGTTTTTGTTTCCATCTCAGATAAATTATTATTCAGCACCGGTAGCTACAATGTGACCAATGCGGCTAAACAAGTCTTGGGCAAAGTAGCCCAGGTTGTGAATAACAAACCTGATTTTGACTTCCTGGTTGAAGGACACACAGACAATGTGCCTTACCAAAGTGGAGTGCTCCTTGATAACTGGGATTTGAGTGCAAAGCGGGCTACCGCAGTTGTCCGGATCCTTCAAAATGAGTTCGGAGTAACACCTGCACGAATGACAGCAGCAGGTCGTAGCCACTATGTGCCGCTAACCGATAATAACACAGCTGCCAACAGGGCTAAGAACAGACGGACCCGTATAGTAGTATTACCTAAGCTGGATCAATTCTTCTCTATGATCGAAGAGGGCATGGATGATCCTGCTATCAACGAATAAGATTAAATCTTTTGAAATTAAAAACCGCGCTAATAAGGCGCGGTTTTTTTTATGAGAGTACTTCAAGCTTAGCAAAGCGAAGCAGTAATTTTTTAACAGCCCCTTGCTCAAATTGGATCTCCGCTTTACGGTCACTGCCCTTACCTTCTATCTTTAGTACCTTGCCTCTGCCGAAACGCGTATGATTAACGAGGGCACCTTCTATTAATTTGGGGTCGATAACACCGGTACTTGCAGCACCAGGCCCCGGAGATTTTCTAACGGGCTTTAAGTTCTTCGGCACCACAGGTTTTGGGGCATTCTTCGGTTTGACATTCCCTACTCTACCCCCAGTCTTTTTCTTGGTGGGCGTTTCCGTATCACCAAAAATATCCGTGTTGATAAAAGGTTTGAACTGGTAATTTGTCACCGGGGTTCGGTTGTCGATATACTGCTCATCAACTTCTTCAATAAACCTGCTGGGTTCAGCATCAATCAGCTTCCCCCATCTATACCGGTTTAACGTATAAGTAAGATATGCCTGTTGTTCTGCACGCGTAAGCGCAACATAGAATAAGCGTCGTTCTTCCTCCAGCTCACTACGTGTGCTCATGCTCATGGCAGAAGGAAAAAGATCTTCCTCCATACCTACAATATAGACATAAGGAAATTCGAGACCCTTAGCCAGGTGAATGGTCATAAGAGAAACCCGATCCGTATTGTCTGTTTCCTGATCCAGATCTGTGGCTAGGGCTACATCTTCCAAAAATTCTGTAAGACTCCCCTCGGCATCTGCGATTTCCTTTTGGCCTTCCACAAAATCCTGAATTCCATTGAGCAACTCCTCAATATTCTCCATTCTTGCTATTCCTTCCGGGGTCCCATCCTTTTTAAATTCCTGCAGGAGGCCGGCCTTTTTAGCCACATGGGCCGCAACGACAAACGCATCCTGAGACTCATTCAATATTTGAAAACTTTTGATCATTGTGACAAAATCTTCAAGTTTTCTTTTAGTTCCAGCATTTATATTCAGGGGGATCTTATTCAATGAGGACATGACCTCAAAAATGGAATGCCCGGTTTCATTGGCTGCTACAGAGAGTCTGTCTACCGTGGTCTGTCCAATGCCACGGGCTGGAAAATTGATGATGCGCTTCAGCGCTTCCTCATCATTTGGATTCACAAGTATCCGTAAATAGGATAGCAAGTCTTTGATCTCTTTTCGCTGATAAAATGACACCCCGCCGTAGATACGATAAGGTATATCCCTTTTTCGCAATGCGTCTTCAATAGACCTGGACTGAGAGTTTGTGCGATACAGTACGGCTAAACTACTATTGGGTAATTGCCGTTGCATCTTATTTTCAAATATGGACCCAGCCACATATCGCCCTTCCTCAGCATCGGTTACACTACGGTGAAGGATGATCTTATTTCCTTGATCATTTTGCGTCCAGACCTCTTTTTTGATCTGATTCTTATTATGGGCTATTATGGTATTGGCAGCGTTGACAATTGTTTTGGTGGAGCGGTAATTTTGCTCGAGCCTGTACATAGCAACTTCATCATAATCCCTTTGAAAATTTAGTATGTTGCTAATATTAGCACCCCGGAAGGAGTATATACTCTGGGCGTCGTCTCCGACGACACATATATTTTGAAACCTGTCTGCTAAAGCCCGTACGATAAGGTACTGAGAGTGATTTGTATCCTGATACTCATCAACCAGGATATATCTGAATCGCTCCTGATATTTAAGTAAAACATCAGGGAACCTGTTTAGCAGCTCATTCGTACGAAGCAAAAGATCGTCAAAATCCATAGCCCCGGCCTTAAAACACCTATCCACATAGGCCTTGTATATCTCGCCGGTCCGTGGTCTTTTGGCCATGGCATCTGCCTCCATGAGTTCAGGATTCTGGAAATATGCCTTTACGGTAATGAGATTATTTTTATAGGCAGATATTCTGTTATGGATCTGCTTGTATTTATAGATATCCTTATCAAGCGACATCTCCTTGATGATAGAGGAAATAAGACGCTGAGAATCCTGAGTGTCGTAAATAGTAAAGTTTTTAGGAAAGCCCAGTTTATCTCCGTCATATCTCAAAAGCCGGGCAAAAATAGAATGGAAAGTACCCATCCATAAATTTTTGGCTTCGGATTCCCCAACCAATTCGGCAATCCGTTTCTTCATTTCCCGAGCTGCTTTATTCGTAAAGGTAAGGGCCAGAATATTGAATGGATCCACGCCTTCTTTCATAAGATGAGCGATCCTGTAGGTAAGCACCCGGGTTTTCCCCGATCCGGCACCTGCAATAACCATCAAAGGCCCTTCTTTGTGCAACACAGGGGCCCTTTGTGCTTCGTTTAATTCCTCTAAATATGTACGCAATGCTCAGTGAAAGATTTATGGCGTGAAGTTAGCCATATTTCTACGCATCTTAAAGTGGACTATGAATTATTAACAAGGACATAGGGATTAGGCGCAATTTGAATATATTTAGCCTCTTATTATGAAGATGCGCATCATTTCTTTACTCCTTTTTCTACTGGTTTTGTCACAGGGATTTGCTCAGGAAAAAAAAGCCGGACCGGTTATTACTGAATTTGGTAAAGTATGGCCGATCGATAATCCGGAATACAAGACGGAAATGGACCGGGAGTTCAAAGTTGTTTTTGATATAATGTCGAGTCCCGAAAACCATGATCAGATCAATGCAAGTATTGAAACAGCAGCAAGGTTTTTAAATATGCACGCTCAACATGGGATCCCGGAAGATAAACTTCAGGTAGCCCTGGTAGTACACAACAAAGCCTCAAAGGATATCATGACTCAAGAGGCCTATATAGAGCGATACGGTGTCTCAAATCCTAATTTTGAACTGGTATCCGCCTTGATCGATGCCGGAGCGGATGTTATTTTTTGCGGACAATCGTCTTTGTCGCGCGAAGTTCCTGCAGAAAACACTATTAATGGGGTACAGATGTCTCTTT
>JAHHLF010000038.1 GCA_018679315.1 Bacteroidia bacterium
GCCTTAAACGGACTGTTAAAACCGTATTTCCATCCCTTTAAAGTGGCAAGGATCGGTAAGTTTTTAGTGTTTAAGGTATAGGTCCCCGGGGTAAAGACATCTGCCAGCTGGCCCTCATTGACAAATACGGCAGCTTGTCCCTCTCTGACTATTAATTTGGCCGCGTTCTTTATCTCATTCTGATAGCGTTCAAATCTATGTACTATGGTATCGTCATTGGTGTCTAACCATTCAACGATATCAATAAATTCATGTTTTAATTTATTCTTTATTTCATCAAAAAGGCCCATGTTTTTAGTGTTTAAAATAAGGCTAAAAAGGTAGTAATTTCTGATGGCCGGCACAACTCATTTTGTCCTAATTCTTAGCAGGTATTTTTTGGTCGAAGATTTAAATCTATTTACATTGGAGGGCTTAAGTGCCTTTATGAAACAAGTCTTCTGTATCGGGGAATTACTGATCGATTTTGTAGCCGAAAACCAGGGCAGTGACCTTAGTATAGCCAGAGAATTTACTAAGAAAGCTGGCGGTGCTCCTGCCAATGTTGCCTGCGCAGTTTCCAAATTAGGTGGGCATAGCAATTTCATTGGTTGTGTTGGAGATGATGCTTTTGGTGATTTCCTACTGAATGTGCTTGATGCGCACCAGGTAAATACTTCCCTGGCACAGCGATCCGATAAATTCACCACTCTGGCATTTGTTTCGCTTGCTGAAGATGGAGAGCGCGATTTTGTATTTAGCCGTGGTGCAGACAAAGAGCTGTCTTATAATGAGCGCGTTAGTGCCCTCTTCGAGAAGCAGATCGTTCACTTTGGCGCAGCTACTTCCTTCTTAGGCGGTCCGCTGGAAAAAACATATGCCCGATATCTTAAAGATTCCGTTGCAGCTGAAGCCTTTATAAGTTTTGATCCGAATTACAGGGCCGATCTCTGGCAGGGTAACGAAGCTGAGTTTGTGCAAAAGTGCTTGCCGTATGTGGCCGTATCTAATATTTGTAAATTAAGCCTGGAGGAAGCCTATCTTCTATCAGGAGCGTCTTCACTTGAGAAGGCAACCGCTTATTTGCATGAAGAAGGGGCCAAGCTGATCACCATTACCCTGGGTGCTGAAGGAACTTTTGTGAGTACTTCCAAGGAGCAATTCCGGGTTCCAAGTATCTCCATTCAGGCAGTAGACACAACTGGAGCGGGTGACGCGTTTATAGGATGTTTATTGTATCAATTTGCCAAGGAACAGGATCCGGTTTCCTGCCTCAATGACAAAAATAAATTAACTGATCTGGTAAGCTTGGCGAATAAGGCCGGTGCAGTGACTGCCCAGAATTTTGGAGCCATCTCATCCCTACCATCCAAAGAGGACCTGGCATCAATATGACTCAGGCAGATCTTCATACAAAAAGCAGTAAAGCCCTGCTCAAATCCAGTGGGAAAGCAGAGGTGAATCTATTGTTCGAAAATCGGAAAGCGAACAATCTTTCCCTTATTCAATACCTGTATTTCTCCTTGTATCCGCAGGATCAATACGAACAAAACTTCGACCAACTCTGGAAGAAGCTGGATAGTCTCTTTACCTCCAGACCCAAAGAGCTGAAAGCTCAGGATGTAGAACGTGTACTAGCAGGTCGATGGTTTCAATCCGAACAATGGGTGGGCATGCAACTCTATGCAGATCGGTTTGCAAAAAACATAAAGGGCTTGCAAGATCGTTTGCCCTACCTGGATGATCTGGGGATCAATTTCCTTCATGTAATGCCGTTGACAACCAGACCTGAAGGTCCTAATGATGGAGGTTATGCCGTGAATAATTATACGGAGGTAGATCCTTCCCTGGGAAGCAATAAAGATCTCGATTCCCTGACAAACGAGCTGAGAGATCGCAAGATATTACTGATGCTGGATTTTGTCGTGAACCACACCTCTGATGAATTTGAATGGGCTCTGAAGGCAAAAAAAGGTGAAAAGAAATATCAGGAATACTATTATACCTATCCGGATCGGGCGATACCTGATCAGTTTGAAGCCACCATGCCGGAGATCTTCCCTAATACATCTCCAGACAATTTTACTTTTGACAAAGACATGAAGCGTTGGGTCATGACTGTCTTTAACAGTAATCAATGGGATCTGAATTATAAAAACCCGGAAGTATTTGAAGAGATGCTGACCCAATTGGTCCAATTAGTAAACCTGGGTGTGGACGTTGTTCGTTTTGATGCCCTGGCCTTCCTCTGGAAGAAATTGGGGACGATATCGCAAAATCTACCTGAAACGCATCGGCTTATTTCCTTATTCCGACTCTGCCTTCAGACTATCGCCCCGGGCGTGATCCTGCTGGCTGAGGCCATTGTGGCTCCAAGAGATATTCTTCTTTATTTTGGAGAAGGGCCTTTTGAAGGTAATGAATGTGAATTGGCATACAATGCCACTTTGATGGCCCTGCTTTGGAATTCTATCGCCACAACAAAAACACAGCTGCTCTACAGGAATCTAACCGAATTACCACATAAACCTCAAAGCGCATCGTGGATCAATTACATTCGATGTCACGATGATATAGGCCTGGGCTTTGATGACAAATACATTTATGAAGCCGGTTGGGATGCCCAGCTGCACCGCCAATTCCTTCGGGATTATTTTAGCGGAAGTTTCCCGGGTTCCCCTTCAAAGGGCGGTATATTCATGTATAACCCAAAAACGGGAGATGGCAGGATCGTTGGGAATACGGCTTCCTTAGTGGGGCTGGAAAAAGCCCTGGAAGAAAAGAACGCGCCTCTCAGGAAGCAAGCCCTGGATAAGATCGTGATGCTCCACGGAATTATACTTACTTATGGGGGCATTCCTATGATATATGCCGGCGATGAATTGGCCGTACTTAATGATTATTCTTATTTGAAAGAGGCCGATAAGAAAGATGATACCCGATGGTTGAACAGGCCCAAACAACCCTGGGATGTGGTCGCTTCATTGAAGAAGAAAGATTCTGATGCCAGATTTATTCATAAAAGCATAAAGAAGATGATCGGCATTCGAAAAAAGGAGCCCTGCCTGGCCGATCTCAATCCCCGGACTTTTATCGACTTAGATAATCCACACCTCCTGGCTTTTATGAGAGATCTAAAAGATAGCCCCGACATGTTCCTTGTCATTTCCAATTTCAGTCCGCAGCAACAAGTCATCAGGGTAAAACATCTTATAGAAGGCGGTTGCCCAAAGACGTCTGAATTATATGATCTGATAAGTGAAAAGAAAATTTCCCTGAAGCGTGGTTGGATAACCATCAAGCCCTATCAACTTTTTTGGCTTAAGCGTATTTGACTTTTCGGAGAATGCGCTGCGACTCCTTGACGGAATTATAGACAGACGGGTCATAGGGCTTTAATAAGGGGCGAATTCTATCGAGTTTGTCCTTGGCATCTTCAAAGCCGTTGAGATAGCATATCAGGTAGGTGGCAGGCAATTGCTGTAAGTCGGCTATCTCCCTTTTCTTTAGCGATATACCATTTTCCAGTTTTTGGATCAGGGTATTGTTTGCATTGTAGATGTGATAGAGGGTTTTCTTATCATATACGGGGGGATCAAAAAGTAATTCGCTTTGTATCAAATAGGTGCCATTGTCCGAAAACGTAATGTTCACTTTTTCAAGCGGGTAGTACGTCTGCTCCTTTCCCAATCCCAGTTGCACGTATTCAATAGTAGAAAATGAATTTTCATCATAGCTGATAGACACCTCATCCAGGGTAGAATAGAAGAGCTTCACCTGTTCATTGATGAGTTCTATATCCACCCTCGAGAGATACACCTGGTCTTTTACGCGTTTTTCGTGACCTGCCCAGCATACCACAAATTGCTCTTTGAACACCTTGTAGTAACTACTGAGATCCTTGTGCCGATAGTTGAGGAAATTAATAACCCCATCCAGGGTCAGTTGAATATTATTCTGAGCGTGTTGTTCTATCGTACTAACTATCTCAGAATTTTGATCCTTGATCGCAATTGCTTTATCAAAAGGCATGCTGATGCTGCCTTCTCTGAAGAACACAGTGCCTTCATAATATTTCCAGATCTTCTTGTTTAGCGAGCAGGTTGTTCCGCTGGAAGCAATCGTCACCAGGCCAACGACTTTTCCTTCGGGCAGATGCGGAAAAGGGATATTCTCATACGAAAGTTTAGGGGGATTTTTTAAATAGGCATTGACGAGATTCTGGATCTTACTATCGTCAAAAAAATCGACACCAACGATCTTGTTATCCTCGTCTTCTACACCAATGACGATATAGGAATTGTTTTCCGGGTTGCTGTTGGCCAGGGCACAGACATGTTTCAGGAATTTCCCCTTGCCTTCCTTCTCGCCAATACTGATAAAGCGCTTTTTGTCATAAAAGCTATTCTCGTCGTTATGGGCCAGTAGATTCTTAACAAGCAGACGTTTATTGATCATAGGGTTTTCTTGATAATCGTACTGCTTGCCTGGGCCGTAGGTAAGACGACAAGATCGGCAATGTTTACATGCATCGGACGTGTGATGACGAACAAAATGATCTCGGCTATATCTTCCGGGGTCAAAGGTTGATACCCTTTATACACCGTTTTTGCCCGCTCGAGATCGCCCTTAAAGCGCACATTGGAAAATTCTGTTTCCACTAATCCAGGGTTTACGGCACCAACCCGAATCCCGTGTTCATTCAGATCTATACGCATAGCCTGGTTGATGGCATCTACGGCATGCTTGCTGGCACAATAGACATTCCCTTTTGGGTACACCTCTTTCCCCGCCGTAGAACCAATATTGATCACATGGCCCTGGTTCCGTTTTATCATGCCCGGAATAACCGCTTTTGATACATAGAGCAAGCCTTTTACGTTAATATCCAACATGGCGTCCCAGTCATCAAGATCGCCTTGGTCTATCGTATCCAGGCCATGGGCATTCCCGGCATTATTGATCAATACATGTATCTGTGACCACCTGGCGTGCAAAGATCCTATAGCTCTATACACCCCATTCCTGTCGCGTACATCAAAATTCAAGGTGTGCGTTTCACAATAACTCTTCAATTCTGCACTTAATGCGTCTAGACGTTCTTGTCTTCTTCCACATAAAATAAGATCGTATCCATGTTTTCCAAGACAAAGCGCCGTAGCATATCCAATGCCACTGGTAGCTCCGGTAATTAATGCGATTTTGGCCATAATTCTATGTTTTAAGGTACGTCATGTCCTTGAGAAGCGATCAAAAGACGAAACCAATCCTGTGTATCAAGAAGCAGATCGCTCGCTTTTACAGACAAGGCTAGTCGCTCCTTTGTGGTTGTACCCACTACCGGGTGAATGCCAGCAGGATGTGTCATAAGCCAGGCCAACAACAATTCCATAGCAGTTACCTGATACTTCTTTTTTAGTTTCTTCAGCACTTTTTTGATCCGCTTGTGTTTCTTTCCCTTTTTTCTAAAATAAGACCCTAAAGGGCTCCAGGCCATCATCATGCGTTTATTTATGATGCCATCATCTAATATCCCATTGTAGAATGCCTTATGCTGTGTCAGGGAACACTCTATTTGATTTGCCTGAACTTCAGTTCCTGACGCTATTAAAGCCACTTGAGAAGGTGTGAAGTTAGAAACCCCAAAATCCCTGATCTTGCCATCCTTACGCAACTTTTTTATTGCATTGGTAACAGCTTCGGGATGCATAAGCGGACTAGGACGATGCAAGAGCAAGAGATCCAGATGATCTGTTTGCAAATGAGTCAAGGATTGCTCTACAGACCCAACAATATAATCCTCATCGTATTGATAATGGTTGACCTTATTCTCCCTGTTCTCCACCACTAACTGGATTCCACATTTGCTGATCAATTGAATCTGATCACGGGCTATACCGCTCTCTTTCAGGGCTTTGCCAAAATCAGCTTCATTAGTATATCCTCCATAAATATCAGCATGATCAAAAGTGCTTATCCCTAGTTCCAGGCAGTAGTTTATCAACCCTGCCATTTCGGGGGTTGAAAGTGATTTTCCCCAGCTTCCCCAGGTCATTGTTCCGGCTATTATTCTGGAATAGGAATCTCTGTTTTTCATATCAGGTGAAATTAGCAAATAAATCCCTTAAATCCTTCCTAAAATAAGGGGGTTTGCCTGAATTTTTAACCAATCATTAACAGCGCATCTCTAAATAAATTTTCAATTTGCGAGTTGCTATAATAGCCAACCATTTCTAATAGAAAGTAAACGATATTCAATGGAGGAAAATACTACGATCGATATCCAGGCTGTCAATGAAAAAATCGCACAGGATAGTGCGTTTATTGATCTGTTGGTTCCGGAGATCAACAAAGTGATCATCGGACAGAAACATATGGTAGAACGATTGCTTATCGGGCTACTGGGGAAAGGGCATATTTTATTAGAAGGCGTACCAGGATTGGCAAAAACATTGGCCATCAACACCTTGTCTAAGGCGGTAAAAGGCTCTTTTAGTCGGATTCAGTTCACCCCCGACCTTTTGCCTGCCGATGTTGTAGGGACCATGATCTACAATATCAAGGAGAATGATTTCTCAATCAAAAAAGGGCCCATCTTTGCCAATTTTGTCCTGGCCGATGAGATAAACAGAGCCCCGGCCAAAGTGCAATCGGCCTTATTGGAAGCCATGCAGGAAAGACAGGTTACCATTGGCGATGAAACTTTTCCGCTGGATGATCCATTCTTGGTGATGGCCACACAAAACCCGGTAGAACAGGAAGGAACCTATCCCCTTCCGGAAGCGCAGATAGACCGTTTTATGCTGAAGACAGTCATCGATTATCCGAAAATGAATGAAGAGCAGATGATCATGCGCCAGAATATTATGGAGAATGCGCAAGCTGTGAAACCGGTAATAAGTTTAAAACAGATCCTTGATGCACAGCAGGCAGTAAGGAATGTGTATATGGATGAAAAAATTGAGAAGTATATCCTGGATCTGGTATTTGCCTCCAGGTATCCGGAAAAATACAACCTGGAGCAGCTAAAACCCCTGATCAGTTTTGGGGCTTCACCCAGGGGAAGTATTTATCTGGCTGCCGCTTCAAAATGCTATGCCTTTATTAAACGTCGAGGTTATGTCATTCCGGAAGATATCAGGGCCGTAGTACATGATGTTTTGCGTCACCGAATTGGTATTACTTATGAGGCCGAAGCGGAAAACATTACTTCAGAAGATATGATCAACCAAATCGTAAATCAGGTTGAAGTGCCTTAGGCCCTCAAAAACTAGACCTGAGTAACCAAGAGAACACAGCTAACAAATTCCCCCGAGGTATGTTTTGTGGGAACTTATTCTAGATGATGGATACCAAGGAGCTGTTAAAAAAAGTAAGGAAGATTGAGATCAAGACAAGGCGTTTGTCTGATCACATATTTGGTGGCGAATATCATTCGGCATTCAAGGGGCGCGGTATGACTTTTAGTGAAGTGCGCCCTTACCAATACGGCGACGAGGTTCGTACCATAGACTGGAATGTCACTGCGCGTTATAACGAACCCTATGTAAAAGTTTTCGAGGAAGAGCGTGAGCTCACCATGATGCTCCTTGTAGATATTAGCGGATCTGAACTTTTTGGCACCGTCAATACATTCAAAAAAGGCGTTATCACAGAGATCTCCGCTACCCTGGCTTTTTCGGCCATGCAGAATAACGATAAGGTGGGCTTAATACTTTTTGCTGAAGACGTAGAGCTCTTTATTCCCCCTAAAAAAGGAAAGAGTCATATCCTTAGGATCATTCGTGAATTGCTGGAGTTTGAGCCCGGCTCGAGTCAGACAAATATCAGTGCTGCCATGCGATACATGAGCAATGTGATCAAGAAAAAATGTATCGTATTTGTGCTCTCCGATTTCATGGGAGATTCCTATGACCACACCTTAAAAATTACAGCCAACAAGCACGATGTAACCGGGATACGGGTCTATGATCCGAAAGAAGAATCCATTCCGGACCTGGGTGTAGTTCAAATGGAGGATGCCGAAACAGGCCATTTTCAGTGGGTCAATACCGGGTCTAAGAAAGTAAGAGCATCATACGCCACACATCACAGGGAAAAAGTAGACTATTTCAAAGAGGCCTTCAAGCGTTCGGGGGGAGGAACCATACATTGTCGTGTCGACGAAAGTTATGTGAAGAAATTACTAGGTTATTTTAAACGTAGAGGATGAAGCTGAACCCATTCTACATACTCGTATTCCTAATTCAGGCCCCGCTTCTGTGGGCACAGGATGTGCAGCTTTCTACCCAGATCGATACGACTCATATCCGGATCGGGGAACAAATCCAATTTACGGTTCAGCTTGAAGTAGATTCAACCGCCCAGGTGTTTTTTCCGGAAGGGCAAACCTTTGCACCCTTGGAGACCGTGCAAGCGTATAAAACAGATACTACCCGTAAAGAGAACAGGTTGTTACTTCTGAAAAAGTATGCGCTTACGCAATTTGACTCTGGCACATACTTGCTGCCGACACAGCGCATTGAAGTGGATGGACGTGGATTTTTTACAGATTCTGTCCGGATCAAAGTAGGTGATGTTGCCGTAGACACCACAAAACAGAAAATGTATGACATAAAACCGCTGATCGAGGTTGACAGGAATTATGCGCGGATAGGCAAGATTATTTTGCTGGCATTACTGGCTTTGCTTTTGGTCGGAGGGTTGATCTATTGGTTCTATTTTAGAAAGAAGCCTTTGAGCCAGGAAGAAGAGGAAGCCCAATTGCCTCCCTATGATCGTGCCTTGTTGGAGTTAAAGCGATTAGAGAATTCCAGATACCTGATCCAGGATGAATTCAAGAAATACTATACAGAATTAACACAGATCGTACGTGCTTATTTGGAAGAAGACGTGCATGTAGCTGCCCTGGAAAGTACGACGACAGAGCTGATCGAAAAAATGGAGCTTCTGAAAGATTCCGGAAGATTGAACATTAACGAAGGTACGCTTGAGCAATTTGAAAAGATCCTGCACACCGCAGACCTGGTAAAATTCGCAAAATCCAAGCCCAGTACGTCTATAGCGGAAGAGGACAGGAAGGCTGTTGAATTGATCGTCATAAAAACAAAAGAAGGGATCCCGGAGCCTACAGAAGAAGAATTACGCGAAACGGAAGCCTTCCTTGAAGAACAGATGCGTTTGAAAAAACGCAAAAAGATACGCTGGGTTGCTGCGGCTGCAATAGCTGTATTGCTTGCAACTGGTATTACCTTGGTAGCATCTTATGGCCCCAAAAATGTTTGGGATGCTGTAGCAGGCCACCCGGGCAAAGTGCTTCTGGAAGGAGAATGGATTACGAGCGAATACGGTTTTCCACCGATCACCTTGGAAACACCCAAAGTGTTGGTGCGCTATGAGCCTGATTTACCTGATACCCTTAAAGATAGTCTGCAAAGTATTCAGGCTTTTGAATACAGAAGCGATGAAACCTTGTTCTATGTTGCGGCCCATTCTATTAATCTCATGAACCAGGCAGAGCCCATGTTTAAGGAGAGTGTTGATCAGGCACTTCAGATGTTTGAAGATGAGGGTGCCCGAAATATTATCACAAAACAAGAGGAGTTCACCTCGGCCAATGGGATAAGAGGGGCTCGCATGTACGGAAGTGGAATGTTTCAGATCCCGGATTCCAATAAGACCGTAAAAGGTAAGTACTCAATCATGCTATTTGGCGGAGCCGGATTTCAACAAATTATCGTCCTGTCATGGTTAGATAATGATACGTACACATCCGAGATCGCCGAAAAGATCATGAGTTCTATCGTCATTAATACAGAGACCTGATGTTTGACAATGTAGTTTTTGCACATCCACAATTCTTTTGGCTTTTGCTGCTTTTGCCGCTGGCCCTGGGATGGTATTTCTACAAGCGACACCAGGAGACCGCCTCCTTGCGCATTTCCAGCACACAAGGTTTCTTAAAAAATGACTTCCTTGCCCGATTAAGACCCTTGTTAATGATCATGCGTTTGCTGGCTCTTGCAGCCATAGTTGTAGCTATGGCACGACCTCAGGTACAGGATGTTTCTACACGTACCAAGACGACAAAAGGGATTGATATTGTCATGGCCATAGATGTATCATCGAGTATGCTTGCACGAGATCTAAAACCAAACAGGCTCGCTGCTCTTAAAGAAGTGGCTTCAGACTTTATAAAGAAGAGGCCCAATGATAGAATTGGCCTGGTAGCCTATGCCGGGGAAAGTTATACGAAAACACCCATTACAAGTGACAAGGGTATTGTGCTGCGTTCCCTGAGGGAGATCACCTATGGTGAACTCAATGACGGTACGGCCATTGGCATGGGACTAGCCACTGCTGTGAACCGCCTGAAGGAAAGCAAAGCCATTTCCAAGATCATTATACTACTAACCGACGGTGTTAACAATTCAGGGTTTATAGAGCCGCAGACAGCGGCCGATCTCGCCATAGAATTTGACATAAAAACCTACACCATCGGATTGGGTACTAATGGAAATGCCCTTTCCCCGGTGGCTTACAATGCAGACGGTTCTTTCCGATATGGAATGCGGCAGGTGGAAATTGATGAAGCCCTGTTGGAAGATATCGCAGAATCTACCGGAGGGCGGTATTTCCGGGCAACAGACAACGAGAAGCTGGAAGAGATCTATGCAGAGATCAATAAGCTGGAGAAAACAGAGATCGAAGAAATAAAATACTATTCATACGATGAAAAGTACAGGCCATGGGCATTATTGGCTTGTTTCTTAATCGTTGCTGAATGGATGCTACGGCATTCTATTTTCAGGAGTTTTATCTAAGGTATGATACAATTAGATGCAAAAATATTTTTATACCTACTGGGAATTATCCCGGTACTTCTTCTGTTCTTCCTTGGCACAAGGGTTTGGAAAAGAAGGCGGCAGCGTCAATTTGCTGAAGCAGGCTTGTTGAAGAGACTTGCCCCTGATCAATCCTCCTTTAAACCTATACTTAAGTTTCTTTTTGTCATTCTTGGGATCACCTCACTTGTCTTTGCCCTGGTCAACCCAAAGATGGGCACTAAATTGGAAACGGTAAAAAGAGAAGGGGTTGATATTGTTTTTGCAGTAGATGTCTCTAAGAGTATGCTCGCAGAAGACATCGCGCCTAACCGCCTTGAAAAATCTAAGCGCCTGGTCTCAGAGATCATTAACCAATTGGCAAGTGACCGGGTAGGAATTATTGCCTATGCAGGACAGGCGTATCCACAATTGCCTATCACAACAGACTATGGTGCAGCCAAAATGTTCTTGCAAGGCCTGAATACCAACATGCTGTCTTCCCAGGGAACAGCTATAAACGAGGCCATTGAACTTGCTTCCACTTATTTTAACGATGCCGAACAGACAAACCGTATCCTTTTTATAATTTCAGATGGGGAAGACCATTCAGGCAGCGCAACCCTGGAGGCCGTAGATCTTGCATTAGAAGAAGGAATAAAGATATTTACTTTAGGTGTGGGCACACAAAAAGGCGGGCCTATTCCTATGAAGTCACAAGGTGTTGTAGATAGTTTTAAGAAAGATTCGCAGGGGGAAGTCATAATTACTCGCATGCAAGATGGTTTGCTAAAAGAAATTGCAGAAGAGGGAAATGGAATTTACATAGATGGCAGTGATACAGAAGAAGTTGTTGCCCTGGTAAAAGAAACCTTGAACCAAATGGATAAAAAGGAATTTGAAGCAAAGCAATTCGCAGATTACAAGGATCAATTTCAATGGTTTCTGGCTGCAGCTTTGTTTTTCCTATTCGTCGATGTATTTTTCCTTGATCGAAAAACGGCTTGGTTACGAAAACTGAATTTATTTAATGAGAAAGAAGGCTAACATAGCGATTGTATTTGCATGCCTTTTCAGTCTGATGAATATGGCAGCTCAGAAAGGTGAAGAGAAAGCACTCGAAAAGGCGTTGAGCGCTTCAGAGGATCTTACCTATGAAGCTAATGATGAACTGGTTGAAAATGACTTTGTATCGGCTGAGGCCAAGTATCGAAGGGCAATTTCTAAAAGCGATTCCAATGCAGTAGCCCCTTATAACCTTGGGAATTCCTATTATAACCGGGAAAGTTTCGGAGAGGCTTTCGGGCGCTACAAAATGGCCGGAGAACGAACTGCGGAAAAACCAAAGAAGCACAAAGCCTTTCATAATATGGGCAATGTCTTCATGAAGAAAAAAGAATACGCCAAAGCTGTAGAAGCGTACAAAAATGCCCTGAGAAATAATCCTGAGGATGAAGAAACCCGGTATAACCTGGCCCTTGCTAAAAAAATGATGGAGCAGGATAAACAGAATCAAAGCCAGGACGACAATGATGATCAGAAAGACCAAAAAGATCAGAAAGAGAACGAGGATCAGCAAAGCCAGGGAGGAGATGATGAGGATCAACAAGAGCAGCAGGATAAAGAAGAAGAGAAGCAAGGAGACGATAAGGAGGAAGAGCAGAACAAAAAGGATGAAGGCAATGATCAGAAAGATCAGGAGCAGAAGGAACAAGAACAACCGAAGCCCAGACCTAATCAACTTTCTGAACAACAGATAAAAAATCTGTTGGAAGCAATGCAGAATGAAGAGAAAAAAGTACAGGAAAAGATGGAGGCTAAAAAAATAAAAGGCCCCAGGATCAAAAATGAAAAAGACTGGTGATACAGCGCATTAGAACATATCTCTTTTGTATTTCCCTCGTATGTGTTTCAGTTGCATGGGCACAAGACGATGAAGGAGTGGTTTTTGAACTGAAAGCCAGTGCTGAGTCTTTGGGCGTAAATGAAAAGCTTCGTCTCGATTTTAAGATGAACCAGGATGGAGATAATTTCAATCCGCCTGACTTTTCCGGATTTAAATTGATCATGGGGCCAACGCAGTCGATCAGTTCTTCCTGGATCAATGGTAACAGGACGTATTCAAAGACTTATACATACATATTACAACCGACTGACCTCGGTACTTTTAAGATAGGTCAGGCTACTATTGAAATAGATGGGGAGACCTACAAAACCATTGCCAAGAATATTAAAGTTACCGCGGCTGTTGATCGACCCAACAGCCAGCCAACCGCAGATGATATTGCTGATGCCAACTTACATCTGGTAGCTGAAGTTTCTAAATCCGATCCGTATTTGAACGAAGCCGTTAGTGTCGTATATAAACTCTATGTAAGTCCGTCCATCAATGTGTCCAATTTCCGTCCGCTGGATAATCCTAAGTACAATAATTTTTGGAGCCAGGACATCGCCTTTAGTCGGTACAATGTCCAGAATGGCACCTACCAGGGCAAAGCTTACCGCTATGTCGTACTAAAAAGAGTGGTTTTATACCCACAGAAGAGCGGACAGTTAGAAATAGCGCCATTATCACTGGAAGTCTCCCTGGAAGTGCCCACGAACCGGCGGGATTTCTTTGGTGGAAGGATCTATAAACAGGCAACCAAGATAGTTTCAGCTGGAAAACGGACACTCCAGGTCAAAGCCTTGCCAGAAAATGGTAAACCTGCCGATTTTAGTGGCGCTGTAGGGGATTTTGAACTAGTAGTGACTACTTCTAAAAATACGCTTAACGCTCAGGAATCTCTGCAGGCTAAAGTAGAAGTGAGCGGTAAAGGAAACTTAAAATTATTTCAGCTTCCTGATCTACAGGTTCCCAGTGCTCTAGAAGTCTATGAGCCCGAATATGAGGAAAATGTCAGGACAACTATTTCAGGAATGCAGGGGAAAGTAAGCAACAACTACACGGTTGTCCCTGAATTTAGAGGTAAGTACCCGATTCCCCCGGTAAATTTCACTTTTTTCAATACGAGATCAGGGAAATATGAAAACCTTTCATCAGATGAAATAGTAATTGATGTGCTTGAGGGTCCCATAAGTTCTGCCGTAAGCAATGCGAATGCAGATATTCCGGATAAAATGATAGTCGAAAATGGGCAAGGTCAGTTCAGCTTTCTGAAATTGGAACCGAACCTTGTGCCTATTGCCAGCCAGCCATTTTTTGGGACATCCCGATATTACACATGGCTTTTCGCGCCTATCTTGCTTATTCCTTTGGTACTTTTCATTCGAAGAAAACGGCGCGAGATCGCAGAGGATGTCGAAGGAAATAAGTTGCGAAGAGCGAACAAACTGGCCAGAAAATACTTAAGTACGGCAAAGAAGGAACTCGGGGATAAAGAAGCATTTTATGTAGCCCTGGAGAAGGCCCTTCACAACTATTTAAAAGCTAAACTCCGAATAGAGACAACCGAATTCAGTAAGGACAAGATTAAAGGATTGCTCTTAGAAAGGAGCGTATCCCAGGCAAATATTGATCAATTTTTAGCTTTATTGAAAAATTGCGAAATGGCCAGGTACAGTCCATTTTCTCGTGTGCAAATGCAGCAGGATTATCAACAAGCCAGTGATGTGATCTCGGCATTAGATAAACAGCTTTAAAAATGAAGGGATATAGGTTCACGTATGTACTGATCTTTTTCTCGGCTTTCGTATTTGGCCAGAGCGAAGGGTTGTTTGATAAAGGCGTTGCGGCTTATAACGACGGTAAATATTCGGAGGCAATTGGCTATTATGAAGATGTAATAAAATCGGGTGTACATTCCGAGGCTGTATATTTTAATCTTGGGAATTGCTATTACAAATTAAATCAAACGGCTCCGAGCATATACTACTATGAGAAGGCTCTATTATTGGATCCTGATGATGCGGAGATAGAAAATAACCTGGCATTTGCCAAGCAGATGATACTGGATTCCATTGAGGAATTACCTCAAACCGGATTGGCCAGATTATCCCAAAATATATCGAATGTAATGACATATGAACAATGGGGAATGGGAAGTATCATTTTTATATTCCTGGCTGTTTTCTCATTTATTTTATACTACTTTCTTTCCTATTCCAATTACAAGCGAGTTGCATTGATCAGTAGCATGGTAAGCGTTCTTTTAGGTATCCTGTTTTTTGCCTTTGCCTATTCTGGTCAACAGTCCTATTTTTCAGATCAACCAGCGATCGTATTTGCAGAAGAGATCACTGTTCGGTCGGAACCAAACCGTAGGAGTGAACCTGTTTTTGAATTACACGAAGGCACCAAAGTTCAGGTGCTGGATCAGTTAGAGGATTGGCATAAAATTCAGCTCGTAAATGGACAGGAAGGCTGGTTACAAGTAACTGATATTCGCCTGTTAAAGGATTTTTAATATATCATTAACAATGCGTTTCCCGAATCCTGTTATTTTTGTTGTTCTTCAAAATGTAGGTATGAAAATCTTAAGTGTCATTATTACTTTATCCTTCTGGATCACAAGTTTAGTGGTGCCTTCCTATATGGCGTTGACCTCTGTAGAAAATGACATTCATTGGGCCCTTGAGAAACACCAAGAAGAGCAACAGGAATCTGAAGAAAAAGATTCCCTTGAAATAGACTTCATATGCCCCGCTGCTCAATTTGCCAAATATGTTTCTTTACAAGATCTCGATCATTCCCTGGACAAAAACGCCGTGGATATCAGAGATTTTACCGTTGAGATCATACTGCCTCCACCAGAATCCCGGATATAATATTCCAAATTCATATCTTTTACATCTATATTATTCACCCATAATAGATAATTTACTGGGCTTTTAACCAATAAATAGTATTACAATGATCACATCAACCTTAGATAAGAATACACAAGATGCTTTAAGTCCGGAAGGCGTACTTCAGGATCTTTACAATGGCAACCAACGCTTTCAGGGGCAAAATATGCAAGAAAGAGATTACGCCAGCCAACGTTCACATACCGTGACAGGTCAATATCCAAAAGCCGTAGTGCTTTCCTGTATAGATTCCAGAGTACCTGTTGAAACAATTTTTGACCAGGGTATCGGGGATGTTTTTGTTGCTCGTGTTGCCGGTAATTTTGAGAATACAGATATCCTTGGAAGTCTGGAATATTCTTGTAAAGTGGCTGGAAGTAAACTTATACTTGTATTAGGCCATGAGGCTTGCGGAGCTGTAAAAGCAGCGTGCGATGGAGTGGAACTAGGTAATATTACACCCATGCTGGCAAATATTATCCCGGCAGTTAAACTTTCAGCTGAACAGGTTGAAGGAGAGGCAAATTCTTCGAATGCGGCATTTGTTAAGGCCACAGTCGAAAATAATGTCCGACTTACAATAGATCGCATTCGGGAACGAAGCCCTATTCTGAAAGAGATGGAAGAATCAGGTGAAATTGCGATCAAAGGAGGTGTCTACAACCTGGGCTCCGGACAAGTTGATTTCCTATAACCACTAAACCACAAAGCATTATGAAAAATTTCTTTGCACATTTTAAGGGCGACCTATTAGGTGGTATCACCGCGGGAATCGTAGCACTACCTTTGGCCTTAGCCTTTGGTGTAAGTTCTGGTTTAGGTCCAAGTGCCGGTTTATACGGAGCTATTTTTATCAGTTTCTTCGCAGCCTTATTCGGGGGTACTAATACGCAGATCTCCGGGCCTACAGCTCCTATGACTGCCGTGAGTATGGTGATCATTGCTGGAATTGTAGCTATTTACGACGGCAGTGTCGCCAAGGCGCTCCCTGTGATTTTAGCTGTATTCCTATTAGCCGGATTGATGCAGATCGTTTTAGGTGTACTTGGTATAGGTAAATACATAAGATATATTCCCTATCCCGTTGTTTCAGGATTTATGACAGCCATTGGGGTAATCATAATCGTTACCCAGATACTTCCCTCTTTAGGGTATTATCCAAAAGAGGATACCGATTATGTAGAGCCCTTTAAACCACAAGCCGAGGCATTGATCCTTGAAAATATACTGGAAGACGAGGCCGAGGAAGGCATATTGGTCTTGGAAGATTTTGAGGAAACCATTTCCAGGGCCGATGAAATAACTATGGAAGCAATTAATGAAGAAGCAAAAACACTTGCTGCCAAAGAGGCTTCTGGTGTACTGGGTGCCTTAAACCTGATACCCCGTGCTTTAAATAATATCAATTACCTGGAACTCATCCTTGCCTTGGTGACCATTGCTATCATATATGGGTTTAAGCGCATCACCAAAGTGGTCCCGAGTACCCTGGTCGCCTTATTGCTGGTATCCGGTGTAGCTTATGGTTTTGGCCTTGATTATAGAACAATCGAACAGATCCCGGAAGGTTTTCCTATGCCCAATATGGAAATTTTTACCGGTTTTAAAGTATCGAGTATTACCCCGTATTTCTTTACGGCCCTCACGCTTGCCTTACTGGGCGCAATAGATTCATTGCTTACAAGTATTGTGGCCGATAATATGACCAAGACCAAGCACAAACCGAACAAAGAATTGATCGGGCAAGGTATTGGAAACAGTATTGCTGCGGTCTTCGGAGGTATCCCTGGTGCGGGAGCAACTATCCGTACGGTGGTGAATATTAATTCTGGAGGGAAAACAAAGCTCTCGGGTATGATAGCCGGATTATTATTGTTAATGATCCTTCTTGCTATGGGGCCCATCGCCTCACAAATCCCTGCTGCCGTGTTAGCCGGTATTCTGATCACCGTAGGAATCAGCGTCATGGATTATAAAGGATTGAAAGCCATTCCAAGTTTACCGAAAGACATGCACCTGGGTCCGATTCGCCTTAGTTCAGAAGTGATCGTAATGATCGTGGTGTTGGTATTGTCCACCTTTTGGAACCTGGTCTACGCTGTTGGTATCGGTCTTGTTATCGCTTCGTTGATGTTTATGAAGAAGATCGGGGATCTTACGGCTAAAAGATCCGATGTGAAATCTTTAGCAGTAGAAAAAGCATGGGCAGATGAGCGCAATTTCCCAGAGCGATTAAAGGAGGAAGTCTTTATTAAGCATATCAAAGGGCCTCTTTTCTTTGGAACGACAAGTGATTTTCAGCAATTGTCTCAGCAAATTCCTGAAACGGCTAAGGTGGTCATAATTAGATTGGGAAGAATGCAATATATGGATCAATCCGGTCTCTATGCCATGGAAGATACGCTTTTGGAACTTCGAAAAAAGAAGATTATCCCTGCACTGGTTAATGTATTAGACCAACCACGCTATATGATGGAACGTATCGATATTATACCCGATTTGGTGCCGGAAAGTCTAATTTTTGATACTTTCAAAGATTGTTTGAATTGGATTCTGGAACATGAAAAACAGATTCACGAACTGCCCGTCCCAATTGAATCAGAACTGGTGAGTGAATAATTATAAAAAAGCCGTTATACAGCGGCTTTTTTTATTAGGTTGCCAGTTGTTGGGATCTAATATTAGCCGTTTTGATCATTCGGTAACCAATATAGATACAAACCAGGCCAACCAGTTCTGTAATAAACAGGACTTCTACATAACCGAACCGGGTAAAGC
>JAHHLF010000219.1 GCA_018679315.1 Bacteroidia bacterium
AATAGTACCTTTCATCCCAATACTAACTTTACAATATGGGGTTTTTTGATTTCTTAACTGAGGAGATTGCCATTGACCTCGGCACGGCAAATACTCTCATTATTCATGCAGACAAAGTGGTTGTAGACAGCCCGTCTATCGTAGCTCGTGACCGTCTCACCGGCAAGATCATTGCCGTCGGAAAAGAAGCGAATATGATGATGGGGAAAACCCATGAAAATATAAAAACGATCCGTCCCTTAAAGGATGGGGTTATTGCCGATTTCGATGCATCAGAAAAGATGATCAACATGTTCATTAAGAACATTCCCGCCCTAAAAAAGAAATGGTTCCCTCCTGCCCTCCGTATGGTGATCTGTATCCCCTCTGGAATTACAGAAGTAGAGATGCGTGCTGTAAAAGAGTCTGCTGAGCGTGTTAACGGGAAAGAAGTCTACTTAATTCATGAACCTATGGCTGCGGCTATTGGTATTGGATTGGATATTATGCAGCCCAAAGGAAACATGATCGTAGATATTGGAGGGGGAACGACAGAAATAGCCATAATTGCCCTGGGAGGAATTGTGTGTGACAAGTCTGTTAAGATCGCGGGAGATGTTTTTACGAATGACATTATTTACTACATGCGCACGCAACATAATTTATATGTTGGAGAAAGCACGGCAGAAAATATTAAGATAGAAATTGGAGCGGCGACCGAAGATCTGCAATCCCCTCCGGATGATAAATCGGTACAGGGAAGAGATCTATTAACAGGAAAACCAAAACAGGTACAGATCTCTTACCGCGAGATCGCCAAAGCCCTGGATAAATCTATCCTACGTGTAGAAGATGCCGTTATGGAAACCCTTTCACAAACACCGCCTGAATTGGCAGCCGATATTTACAACACCGGTATCTATCTGGCCGGGGGTGGTTCTATGCTTAGGGGACTAGACAGGCGACTCTCACAGAAGACAGATCTGCCAGTATACATCGCAGAAGATCCGTTACGCGCCGTGGTACGGGGAACCGGTATAGCGCTCAAAAACCTTGAACGCTACAAGAGCATATTGATAAAATAGAATTTGGGTCTCCTTCCTGATTGGCCTATTGAGGTAATACAAGTACTGAGTGAATGCAGCGCATAATAGATTTTATCTTACGATATCGGACTTTTATCCTCTTTCTATTCCTGCTTTCCCTGTCGTTAATTCTTACTGTTCGCTCCCATTCCTTTCATCGTTCTAAATTTTTTAATTCCGCCAATTGGGTCTCTGGCATGGTATATACTTCCAGGGATAATATTACCTCTTACTTTAAGCTTAGGGATGAGAACAAACTATTGCTGGAAGAAAATAACAGGTTGAGGCACCTGCTTTTTAATCGAACTTTTTCCGATAGTATCGCAGTAGATTCATTAGAAGTTGGCTATGAAGTATTACCCGCTCGCATAATCAAGAACAGCTATGCGCATTCGGAAAATTACCTGACTATTAACAAGGGTTATGCCGATGGTATTTCTCAAGATATGGGAGTGATAACTTCAACAGGGATTTTGGGAATTGTAGAACACAGCACAAAAAATTATTCTGCTGTTCAAAGTGTGTTGAACACGAAATCTAACATTAATGCTAAGATCCATAACACAAACCATTTTGGTTCCCTGACCTGGAATACAGATCGTTTCGATGTAGTTCAGCTGGAAGATATTCCAAGGTTAGTTACCCTGACAGAAGGAGACACTATCGTTACCGGGGCAATGTCCAGCATCTTTCCCGAAGGTATCCCCATAGGAATTGTAAAGAATTTTAAGCTTGAGACCTCTGCCAGCTTTTACACCATAAATGTGGAGCTATTCAATGATATGACCAATTTGTCTACAGCTTATGTGATCACAAATTTGAGTAAGCCAGAGATCGAGGAACTAGAATCAAACATAGAAGATGAACTGGACTAATATCTATATTGGAATCCGATTTATCTTATTGATCCTTGCTCAGGTTCTGATTTTTAACGATCTGAACTTTTATGGATTCATTAATCCAATGGTCTATATCATGTTCCTCTTCTGGTATCCCATCAAGGAGAATCGGGTAGTTTTCCTCCTGGTCAGTTTCTTTCTTGGGTTATTTATTGATGTG
>JAHHLF010000099.1 GCA_018679315.1 Bacteroidia bacterium
CCAGGTGCTGTTTTCGTAGTAGATGTTATGAGGGAACATATTGCTGTTAGAGAGGCACAAAAATTAAATATTCCCATTTTCGCAATGGTGGATACAAATTGTGATCCCCGTTCAGTAAATTATGTGATCCCTTCTAATGACGATGCGTCTAAATCTATCCGATTGATCATGTCTGAAGTGACCGATGCTGTAGCCGAAGGCTTGGCAGAGCGCAAAGCAGACAAGTCGGCCGAAAAGGACATGGCTGAAGGTATGGCAGAACAGGCAAAGGCTCAAGAAAAAGCTGAAGCGCCTACCGAAAAAGCTCCGGCAGCCAAAGTAGCTCCGGCAGTCAAAGAGGCTCCGGCTAAAGAAGAGGCAAAACCCGAACCTAAAGCCAAAAAAGAAGTTGTTGAAGAAAAGCCAGTAGCTAAGAAAGAGGAGAAAGCACCTGCTAAGAAAGCTGCAAAGAGTGAGAGTGATAATCTAACCAAGGTTGAGGGTATTGGACCTAAAGCCGCGGAAGCTTTAACGGCTGCAGGGGTTGCCACTTTTGCTGATCTGGCCAAAGCAAAGCCGGATGCCATAAAAAATATCCTTACTGAGGCGAGTTCTCGCATGGCTCATTTAGATCCAACATCATGGCCGAAACAAGCTAAAATGGCGGCTGATGGTAAATGGGATGAGCTTAAAGAATGGCAAGACAACGCTAAAGGTGGTGTAGAGAAATAATAAAGAGTAAGATCACTGAATAATTAGATATAGAAATGACAAAGATCACTGCTGCGGAGGTAAATAATTTAAGAAAGACCACAGGGGCTGGAATGATGGATTGTAAAAATGCCCTAGTGGAAGCCGAAGGCGACTTCGACAAAGCCATTGAGATACTACGTAAAAAAGGGCAGAAAGTGGCTGCCAAGCGTGCCGACAGGGATTCATCTGAAGGTGCTGCGATCGCTATAGTCAATGATGGTAATACTAAGGGTGTTATTATCTCCCTGAATTGTGAAACAGATTTCGTGGCAAAAAATGACACTTTCGTTTCCTTAGCTAACCAATTGGCTGGGATCGCATTGGAACAGGATTCAAAAGAATCGTTGTTACAAGCGAGCATTGATGGCCTTTCCGTACAGGAAAAGTTACTAGAGCAGACGGGGGTGATCGGAGAAAAGATAGAGATCGGTGCATTTGAAAAACTAGATGCTCCTTTTGTAGGTTCCTATATTCATGCTGGCAACAAGATCGCGACCTTGGTTGGTCTATCTTCCCCTGTAGATGGTGCTGCTAACGCGGCTAAGGATGTAGCTATGCAAGTTGCTGCCATGAATCCAGTTGCCCTTAATGAATCGGCTGTCGACCAGGAGACCATTAATAAGGAAATAGAGATCGCTAAGGATCAACTTCGTGAGGAAGGCAAGCCGGAAGCAATGCTGGACAACATTGCCAAGGGAAAACTTAAGCGCTTCTTTAAAGATAACACTTTAGTTAACCAGGCCTTTATTAAGGATAGCAAACAGAGTGTTGATCAATACATAAAATCTGTAGACGCTAACCTTGAGGTAACCGCTTTTGAGCGTGTCGCACTGGGATAAGCACTCCATATAATAAAATAAACCCTGCCAATTGGCGGGGTTTTTTTTGCTCATAATATATGAGTAACCCTATTCTTCTGATTCTAAATGGCCTGATTTATTTTAGTATTTTTGCTTCCAGACGTATCAATTCATGCACTATAAAAGAATTCTACTAAAATTAAGCGGTGAAGCCCTGATGGGTGCAAAACAATATGGTATAGATCCAGACCGCCTGGCTATGTATGCCGATGAGATCAAATCTGTTGTTGATAAGGGCATTGAAATGGCAATAGTCATTGGCGGAGGAAATATTTTCAGAGGTTTGGCCGGGGAAAGCAACGGAATGGACCGGGTACAAGGAGATCATATGGGTATGCTGGCAACCATCATTAACGGTCTCGCGCTGCAGTCTGCACTGGAAGATAAAGGATTGGATACGCGACTTCAAACTGCTATTAAGATCAATGAAGTAGCAGAGCCCTTTATTCGCAGGCGTGCGATGCGTCATTTAGAAAAGGGGCGTGTAGTAATTTTTGGAGGAGGCACGGGAAATCCGTATTTCACAACAGATTCGGCCGCAGTACTTCGAGCCATTGAAATAGAAGCCGACGTGATACTTAAAGGTACCCGGGTTGATGGAATTTACACCAGTGATCCGGAAAAAGATGCATCGGCTACGAAATTTGATAGCATAAGCTTTAAAGATGTACTTACCAAGGGCCTGAAGGTTATGGACTCTACCGCCTTTACCTTAAGCCAGGAAAATGAATTGCCAATTGTTGTATTTGATATGAATAAGCCCGGCAATCTGCTAAAAGTAATTTCCGGGGAAAATATTGGTACTGTTGTAAATCTGTGATATTTTGGTATACTTTATGATATCCGATTATAAAATTTGAGTCATGGACGAAGAAGTAAAACTTATATTGGAAACCACAAAAGAAGGAATGGATGCGGCTATGCATCACCTGGAGAAAGCATTTATTAAGATTAGAGCAGGAAAAGCAAGTCCGTCTATGCTATCCACGGTGATGGTCGAATATTACGGATCCCAAACCCCATTGTCTCAAGTTTCAAATATTAATACGCCGGATGCCCGGACTATATCGGTTCAACCCTGGGAGAAATCATTACTTCAGGAGATAGAAACTGCTATAATGCATTCAAACTTAGGCTTTAATCCAATGAATAATGGCGAAATGGTCATTATCAACGTACCACCTCTAACCGAAGAGCGCCGTGTTGATTTAGTCAAGCAAGCAAGGGCGGAAGCTGAAGAGGCAAAGATCAGTGTTCGAAGTGCCAGGCAGGAAGCGAACAAAGAAATTAAAAATTTAGACATTTCGGAAGATCGTGAAAAGAATGCAGAGATCGATATTCAGGAAATGACTGATGACTACTCCAAGAAAATTGATTCACTGCTTGAAGCCAAGGAAGCAGAGATCATGAAAGTTTAGGCCACTTCTTCGTTAAAATACCATATCAATATGGCAATGATCATGGCCACTGCGCAAATTACGATCAGGATCCTGTAAAGCAAACGCGCACGTTTTCGATATTTTTTATGTTCTGCGACCCCCATGGTAATCTAAAGGTACTCAGAACAAATAAGAGCTTCCTTTAGCAAAGAATACCTTGTATTTTCTACCTTTGCGGCTGCTAGAACTTTATGGTAGCCAAACTCACATCCAATTTCTGGTCTCGCGTTTCACGCATCATATTGCGTAATAGGATCATGATCTTATTAGGCATCCTGATCGCGACAGTCCTGCTTGCTCTGCAATGGGATAAAATGCGGCTGTCTAATTCGGAGGCCAATTTATTGCCTGACGATCATCCGCTTAACCTGGAGTATCAAAATTTTCTCAACTTGTTTGGCGAAGAAGGCAATGCCATCGTTATTGCAGTTAAAGACAGTGCCCTCTTTGAGCTACCTAATTTTGAACGCTGGAATACACTGAGCAAACAGCTAGTAGCTTTCCCGGAGGTATCTTTTGTCATCTCTATTGACAATTTACAAGCCCTGGAAAAAGATCTGAAAGGGGAGGAATTTGTTATGACCCCTTTTCTGAAATCCCCTCCTGCCTCCCAGGAAGAAGTTAATAGCCTAATGGAGAAACTTTTTGAAGAGATGCCTTTCTACAAGGATCTGCTTTTCAATGGTGAATCAGGTGCTATCAGAACAGTTGCCTATTTAGATAAGGATATAATAAATACAACGGTTCGTAAGGATTTCATATTACAAGATCTAAATACGATAGTGGATAATTTTGAGCGGGATACCGGCTTGGATGCACGGGTATCAGGCATGCCTTATATCCGTACCATGAATTCGCAGAATATCCTGAGTGAGATTGGTCTGTTTATTGGCGCAGCATTATTTGTAACCTCGCTGATCTTCTTCTTTTTCTTCCGAAGTTTTAGGGCAACTTTTATCTCCATGATCGTTGTGATCATTGGCGTAATGTGGGCACTTGGACTCTTAGGTCTTTTGCAATATGAGATCACGGTCTTAACGGCGCTCATCCCGCCTCTGATCATTGTTATTGGAATACCTAATTGCATCTTCCTGATCAATAAGTATCAACAGGAAGTGAAGAAGCATGGAAATCAGGCTAAGTCGCTTCAACGTGTTATTTCCAAAATAGGCAATGCAACGCTGATGACAAATGTGACGACAGCTTCCGGATTTGCAACTTTTATATTTACGGATAGCAAGCTATTAAGCGAATTTGGAACGGTTGCAGCCATTAACATCCTTTGTATTTTCATCTTATCCCTGCTGATCATTCCTATTATCTACAGCTTTATGCCCTTGCCCAAATCCAAGCATTTAAAGCATTTGAACAAGCGCTGGATAGACACTTTTGTGAATTGGATGGAGTTTGTGGTTCGGGAAAAACGAATATCTGTATACGTGATCTCCATATTACTATTGGTTGTCAGTATCATAGGCATTTATCAAATACGCATTTCTGGTAGTCCCATTGAGGATATGCCAAAAGGGGCAGCCTTCTTTGATGATATTGAATTCTTTGACAAAGAATTCAATGGAATAATGCCCATTGAAATCGTGGTGAATACCCAGCGCAAGAATGGCGTGATGAAATTACCTACGTTGAGGCGAATGGATCAAATCGGGGAAGTGATCGAAGAAACGGAAGAGCTCTCTGCGCCGGTCAGTGTTGTTAATCTCGTTAAATATAGCAAGCAGGCCTTTTACAATGGGATCCCTAAATATTATCAAATACCCACAAATCAGGAGAACACATTCATCATGAACATGGCCCGAAAATCCAGTGGCAATGCCGATCTCCTGCAAAACTTTACTGATAGTACAGGTCAGACAGCCCGAATTACTACCTTCTTACAGGATGTAAAAACAGAGCGCATGGAGCAGATCGAAGAGAATCTTCTCAGTGAAATAAAAAAGATATTCCCGGCAGAACGATATCAGGTATATTTAACGGGCAAGGCGCTTTTGTTTTTAAAAGGCACAAAATATTTGGTAAAGAATTTAGTGCTATCCCTCTCACTAGCTATTGGATTGATCGCATTATTTATGGCTTACCTGTTCAGGTCGTTCAGAATGATCATAATTTCTTTGATACCTAACTTATTACCGCTTGTTGTCACAGCCGGTGTAATGGGCTTTGCTGGAGTTCCTATCAAGCCTTCTACTATTTTGGTCTTTAGTGTAGCCTTCGGTATATCGGTAGATGATACCATTCATTTCCTGGCTAAATACCGCCAGGAACTCACCGAAAACAGGTGGCGCGTTAAGAAATCAGTATACGCCGCCCTCAGGGAAACGGGGGTAAGCATGTTCTATACTTCAATTGTCCTTTTCTTCGGATTTTCAGTTTTCATAATCTCGAGTTTTGGAGGTACAGTGGCCTTAGGTGCTTTGGTGTCTGCTACTTTATTATTTGCTATGTTGGCGAATCTTATCCTGCTCCCTTCCCTGCTTCTATCCTTAGAAAGGAGTATTGCCAATAAGGCTGTATTAAAAGAACCACAGATCGATATTCTTCCCAAGGAAGACGAGACTAGTTTATAAATAAAGTGTCTTTTGCAACAGTTCATTTCGACTGGGGTTAATCTGATAATCCCTTCCAAAGACGTATCTTTGCGCATTGAAAAATGAATTATAATTGGTATGAAATCGTATCGTATCGCCACCCTGATTGAAGAATCTCCACTTAACCAAAAAGTTGAAGTTAAGGGCTGGGTTCGTTCGTTCAGGAGTAACCGTTTTGTTGCATTGAACGATGGTTCAACATTGAAGAACATTCAATGTGTTGTAGATTTTGAAAATTTTGACGACGCCATCCTGAAGCAAATAAATACGGGTGCTGCACTTCGAATACAGGGAATCCTTGTAGAAAGCCAGGGTCGCGGACAGGCTGTAGAGATCAATGTTGATCAACTAGATGTAGTAGGGCCTGCAGATCCTGATGAGTATCCCATTCAACCCAAAAAACACAGCATGGAATTCTTAAGGGAACAAGCCCATTTAAGAATTCGCACCAATACATTTTCGGCTGTTATGCGCGTGCGGTCTGCCCTGGCATTTGCTGTTCACCAATACTTTAGGAATAATGGATTCTATTACTTCCATGCCCCAATAATTACGGGATCGGATGCAGAAGGTGCAGGCGAAATGTTTCGCGTGACCGCCTTAGATCCAAAATCGCCTCCGCTAACAGATTCCGGCGAGGTAGATTATAAGCAGGATTTCTTCGGGAAGGAGACCAACCTGACCGTATCTGGCCAATTAGAAGCAGAAGCTTATGCACTCGGACTCGGAAATGTCTATACGTTCGGACCTACCTTTCGGGCAGAAAATTCAAATACGTCCAGGCACCTGGCAGAATTCTGGATGATTGAACCAGAAATGGCCTTTTACGATCTGAACGACAATATGGATTTGGCCGAAGCGTTTATCGTTTATATTATTCAATACATATTAGATAATTGTCAGGAAGACCTTGAATTTCTTGAGAAGCGACTTCTGGATGAGGAAAAGCAAAAACCTCAGCAAGAACGCAGTGCCATGCCCCTTCTGGAAAAATTGGAATTTGTAGTAAGTAATTCGTTTAAGCGAGTAACCTATACAGAAGCTATTGATGTTTTACGCAACAGCAAGCCTAATAAGAAAGGACGTTTTCAATTTCCAATTGATGAATGGGGCGCCGACTTGCAAAGTGAACATGAGCGCTATCTGGTTGAAAAACATTTTAATTGCCCTGTGATCCTGTATGATTATCCGGCAAATATCAAAGCTTTCTATATGCGCCTCAACGAAGATGGGAAAACGGTGCGTGCCATGGATGTGTTATTTCCAGGGATAGGCGAAATAGTAGGTGGTTCTCAACGTGAGGAACGACTTGATGTCCTCAAGGAGAAGATCGCCAAGCTTGATATTGATGAAAAGGAACTTTGGTGGTATTTGGATTTAAGGAAATTCGGTTCAGTCCCTCATAGTGGATTTGGACTTGGATTTGAACGTTTGGTCCAGTTTGCCACAGGAATGGGAAATATCCGGGATGTGATCCCATTTCCCAGAACACCTCAGAATGCTGAGTTTTAATCTCAAATACCGTAATTTTGGGTATCGATAGACTTTCACCCCAACATGCTTAAGCAACACTTACAATTTAAACTTTCACAGAAGCTTTCGCCGCAGCAGATCCAGCTAATGAAGCTGATCCAGTTGCCCACCCAGGCTTTTGAACAACGGCTTAAACAAGAATTAGAGGAAAATCCCGCTTTGGAAAGCGGCAAAGAAGAAGTTTCCGATCTTGATGACACCTTTGACGATACCTTTGAAGGCGATACAGATACGGAATCTATCAATGCCGAGGATATTAATATTGATGAGTATTTGAGCGACGATGAGATTCCTGATTACCGTACAAGAACAAGCAACTACAGTGCTGATGATGAAGAAAAACAGATCCCCTATGCCGCAGGGATCTCCTTTAATCAATACCTGACCAATCAGCTAAATACCTTTCAACTTGATGACAACCAATGGGCCATCGCTGAATTCCTCGTCGGAAGTGTAGATGAGAGTGGGTATATCCGCAGGCCTGTTGCGGATATTATGGACGACCTGGCTTTTACCCAAAACATCTATACTGAGGAAAAACAAATAGAAGAAGTCCTTCAAATCGTGCACAACCTCGATCCTCCGGGAGTAGGAGCTCGGAGTTTGGACGAATGTCTTATCCTGCAACTAAAGCGTAAAGAAATAACCCCGGCTACGGAGCTAGCCATTGACATCTTAGAACGTTCCTTTGATCAATTCACTAAGAAGCATTACAAGAAGCTATTACAGCGTCATGATATCAATGAGGAGGAGCTGAAAGAAGCCATCTCTGAGATCGAAAAATTGAACCCAAAGCCAGGAGGATCCTATGCTGGAAGTAACAAGATCATTGAACACATCGTTCCTGATTTTTCTATTCGTATTGTGGAAGGGGAATTAGAGCTTTCACTAAACGGGAGAAATGCACCTGAACTTCATATTTCCAGGGAATACAGCAACATGCTAGCTGGCTATAAGCAATCTAAGGATAAATCTAAATCGCAAAAAGATGCAGTAATGTTCATCAAGCAGAAACTGGATGCGGCCAAATGGTTTATCGACGCTATCAGACAAAGGCAGCAAACACTTTTCATAACGATGAATGCCATTATGCAATATCAGAAAGAGTACTTCTTGACCGGCGACGAAAGAAAACTTCGCCCCATGATCTTGAAAGATATTGCCGATGCAATTGATATGGATGTCTCAACCGTCAGTCGCGTGGCTAATAGTAAATATGTGGATACGCCATATGGCACAAAACTCATCAAAGACTTCTTTTCTGAGTCCATGAAAAATGTTCAGGGAGAGGATGTATCAACTAAAGAGATCAAAAAGATCCTTGAGCAAGTAATCCGTGAAGAAGAAAAAAAGAAACCGCTTACTGACGATAAATTAGCCGCTATTCTCAAAGAAAAGGGATATCCAATTGCCAGAAGGACGGTGGCAAAGTATCGCGAACAGTTGGGTATCTCAGTGGCCCGTTTACGCAAGAAGATCTGATGCGGTTATTTTTTCAAATCCTATCTTATCTATTCCACCCAATATTGATCCCTGTTGCCGGTGCCATTGCCTATTTCATGATTACCCCAAAGTATAGTCCGCTTGAATTTCAAGCGGGAAATATTTTACCCATCTTTATACTAACTGTGATCATCCCCATTCTTAGTTTTTTTATCCTGAGAAATATTGGGGTTGTTAGCTCAATTGGATTGCCGACTATAAAGGAAAGAATGCTCCCGATGTTAATCCACTTGGTCTTATTGCTCATGATCCTTTATCAGGTAATTCCGAATAATTATACAGCGGAGATCTACTTTTATTTTGTGGGTCTGGTAATCGCGAATCTCACTGCTTTTTTACTTCTATTAATGAATTATAAGATCAGTCTGCATATGCTGGGATTGGGGTGTTTGCTGATGTTCCTGATCTGTTTGAGTATTCATTTTGAAATTAATATCACTATAGCTCTAAGTGCCATCGTCTTAGTCACCGGCTTGGTAGCTACGGCTCGTTTGTACCTTAAGGCTCATTCCCGTATGGAAGTGATGATAGGGTTGTTTATTGGGATAATTTCACAACTCCTAACTGTGACTTTTTGGTTATAGAATATAAAAGATGATCCCCAGGCGGAGCGGTTTTATGGTAAGTGTATTGCCATCGGTTAAGGTAACATCGTCATTAAACAAGGCATTCAACCCATAATACAGATGTAAATTGAACGTATTATAACCAAAATTTACCATCGCTCCATATTGAAAGTCGCGAAGGTCATTATTACTAAATGAAACTTTACTGGCTTCGGTGACCAGTTTAGATCGGCCACTAAATACATACCCTAATTTTATCCCGGGGTAGAACCTCCAGAATTTAAATTCGGTCGAAGTAGAATTCCGCCATCGTAGCTCTATCGGAAATTCAACAGTATGTGTTTCTAATTTATTCCGCTTGACACCTTCTATGTCCTCCAATGAGTCTTCGTATGTTATACGATTGTCTTGATTTATCGCCAGTAGGCTGGAGTAATATGAATTCGTAGCATATCCAATACCCAGACCCAGTGCAAAGGTGCGGGAACTATTTAGCGGTATATCCTTAATATAGCCAGTTTGAATACCATAGGAAAGATTCTGTTGTTTTACAGCATCAGGTTTTTCCAGGA
>JAHHLF010000251.1 GCA_018679315.1 Bacteroidia bacterium
GTATGTTCCAGGTCGTTTATGGCATCCTCATGCGTCATCTGATCGTATTCCGTATCAATTATAATATTCAATTTGGCACGGGAGATCGCGATGTCCACGGAGCGTTTTCCATTCCACCACTCTAACATAGGAGAGATATCGGCTTGTTTTAGTCCATAATACAATTGAATTGCTTCTACTGGGGTATTATGTTTTTTGATCAAACCGTCTAATCGTTTCTTATGTTTACTGCAGAGGGGGACTTGGTAAGCTACCAGGGCTTCATTCAATTCACCGTCTTTAAGTTCTTTCTGGCATTCTAAGCAGTTCATTAAGTAATTCGCAGGTTAAGATTTGTAATCGGGTATTGTTATTAGATTTGGGTATAGATAACCGGAGTTTTGTTCGGATTAGTATGCAGTATCGATGAATGACACCCCACTTTTAGACGAAATGCAATTTTTTAGATGAAATGCACAATCATGGTGCATTTCACCGATATTTTTCTTGGCACATCTCCGCTCATAACATATCAGTTTCAGGCAATATTTACTACCTTTCACATCTACCAACCGGCATTTCTATGTGGAGAAATATAGGACCAGGCGTGTTGATCGCGGCTGCTTTTATTGGCCCGGGTACAGTTACAGTCTGTACGCTGGCTGGAGTTCAATTTGGTTATTCACTTCTTTGGGCTATGCTTTTAGCTATGATCGCTGCTGTCGTTCTGCAGGAAATGGCAGCTCGGCTAGGGATAGTCACCCAGGAAGGCTTGGCAGCAAATATTAGAAAGGAATTAAAGACACCATGGGTACGCGTTCTTGTCCTGGGCCTAATTCTCGCGGCTATCGTATTGGGAAATATGGCGTATGAAGCAGGGAATATTGGCGGGGCTACACTTGGCTTGGACGCCATGTTTGGTACTGCTTATTCTGTCTTCTATCCCTGGTTAATCGGAGCTGTTGCTTTTACCTTATTATATATTGGCTCATATAAAACATTGGAAAAGGTGTTCGTTTTTCTTGTCATCCTGATGAGTTTGTCTTTTTTGATCACGGCCTTGCTGACGGCCCCCAACCTGATCAAAGTTGGTAAGGGCCTTCTTTTGCCTTCAGTTCCGGAGCAAGGCACACTCACTATTATCGCACTAATTGGCACCACCGTTGTCCCTTACAATTTATTTCTGCACGCTTCCCTGGTAAAAGAAAAATGGAAGGGCGCAGAAGCGCTTCAATCTGCTCGAAAGGATACCTTAATTACGATCTTCCTGGGAGGTATTGTTTCAATGGCTATCATTGTCGCAGCAGCTGCTATTCCCGGGAAAAGCATTACCTCGGCTATGGATCTAGCCCAGGGCCTTGAACCTTTATTTGGAAAAGGTGCGCGCTATGGCATGGGCATTGGACTCTTTGCAGCTGGAGTTACTTCTTCTATAACAGCTCCATTGGCCGCTGCCTACGTGACTACCAATTGCATGGGCTGGTCTACAGACATGAAGGATAGCAAATTCAGAAGTGTATGGATCCTGGTATTGCTTATTGGGGTGTTAACGCTCTCTTTTGATGTGAAACCCATTCAGGTGATCCAATTTGCACAGGTTGCTAATGGTATCGTACTTCCTCTAGTAGCCATATTTCTTTTGTGGATTGTAAACCGGAAACAAGTGATGGGCTTTACCCGTAATACGAAAGGTCAAAATATGCTGGCCATACTCGTCTTGTTGCTCATCATTTTCCTGGCGTCAAAAAGTGTACTAAAAGTCATAGGGTGATGGATCAAAAATTGCGAATCGATCTAAATTGTGATGTCGGCGAAGGCCAGGGAAACGAAGCCCAGTTATTTCCATTCATATCTTCATGTAACATAGCCTGTGGCGGCCATGCCGGGGATGCTGCAAGCATTCGGGAAATTCTCAGGTTAGCTGAACAACATCAGGTTAAAGTGGGGGCACATCCGTCTTATCCGGATCGCAAGAATTTTGGGCGTATTAGCTTGGATATAAAAGACGAGGCACTTAAGGCATCTATTAAAAATCAGCTTTCGGAATTTTTTACGATCGCCCATGAAGAAAATATTCAGGTACACCACATTAAACCGCATGGCGCCCTATACAATGATATCGCCGGGAATGAGCAGCTTGCCGAACTATTCCTGACGGCTGCAGCCGATTATTTGCCTGGTTGCCAACTCTATGCCCCTTTCGGTTCTTGCATCGCGGAGTTAGCCCTCAATTCCGGAGTTGCTGTTTGTTTCGAAGCCTTTGCTGATCGAAACTACAATGAAAACCTTAGTTTGGTCTCCAGGAAACTGGCGAATGCCCTGATCACTGATCCTCAAACTATGACGGATCATGTATTACGGATGGTTAAAGAAAAACAAGTTCTAACGCTGGAAGGATCTCTTGTACCGATTCAGGCACAAACTTTTTGCGTACACGGGGATACCCCTGATGCAGTTTCCCTGCTGGAGAAATTGCATACATTCTTAGAAAATGAACAGATAATGATTGGGTTATGACAGATTTTAAGATCCAAATACAACCTCTCGGGCTTCACGCGTTGCTCATCAATTGGCCCGATAAGGTAGACGAGGCCATTTTGAAAGAGATGCTCAGACTGCGAGACATACTTGTTTTAGAAGGATATCATACACCTGAGTGGGATATCGTCATGGCATACAGATCACTTGCCCTTATCCACAATGCAGGGGCTATTAGTTATTTAGAAGAAAAAGTTAAGGTCGAAAAATATTTTTCTCAAGCCAAAGACAATGGTGAGATCGCATCTATGTGCTGGTATCTGCCAGTTTGCTATGATGAAGAGTTTGCCTTAGATCTGGATGAAGTGTGTGGTAAGCTTTCACTTTCTCAGGAATCACTTATCGATCTACATACATCTACGAATTATAGGGTTTACGGCATTGGTTTTGTACCGGGGTTTATGTACCTGGGGGGCCTGCCTGAACAACTCGAAAGCCCACGCCGGGAACATCCCAGGCCGTTGGTTTTACAAGGATCGGTTGGTCTTGCCGGGAAGCAGACAGGGATCTATCCCCAGGATTCTCCGGGAGGGTGGAATATCATAGGCAATTGCCCGATCCCTCTTTTTAGTTTGGCAGTAGATCCCCCATGTTTTGTTTCTGTCGGGGATCAAATCCGGTTTTATGCTATTTCGAAGGCTGAACATGAATTGCGAAAAATTGAAGCGGAAGTAGGCGTGTATAATCTTAAAAGCGAAGCGGTATGATCAACGTGGTTCAGCCCGGTTTTTTTACAACTATCCAGGATATGGGTAGGTTTGGGTTACGACATTTTGGTGTGCCTGTATCCGGATGCATGGATAGGGATTCGGCACGTAAGGCAAACCTCCTGCTGGAAAATGACCCCTCAGATGCACTCCTCGAGATCACGATGACCGGACCGGAATTGATTTTTCAGCTAGCTACTTATATCACTATTACCGGCGCCCACTTCCCAGCCACAGTCAACTCAGTAGAAATCCCCCTGAATACAGTGGTCAAGATAGAAGCAGAAGACCGCCTGCAATTTGGAAAACTGCAATCAGGTTTTAGAACTTACCTGGCCGTAAAGGGCGGAATTCAAACTGAAGAAATCTTGAATAGTCGCTCCTACTATAAACCGATCACCGTTCAAAACCGACTCAAGAAAGGGCAGGAATTGCAATGTGAAGCCTGGCCTGATTTTGATCCTAGGCTTTCCTCATACCAGGTCGAAAAGGAAACCACGGCAAATCTACTGGCATTTCCAGGGCCTGAATTCGATATGCTGCAAGCTGAGCAAACAACCCAATTATGGAATTCTGAGTTTACGGTTGCCAAGGAAAATAATCGGATGGCCTATCAACTAGAGGAGGGGATCGGGAAACATTCGAAGACTATTCTCACTTCGGCTACATTGCCTGGAACGGTCCAGTACACTCCGGCAGGCAAACTGATCATTCTTATGCGGGATGCACAAACAACGGGCGGATACCCAAGGATCCTACAAATAAGGGAAAAATCCTTGAACAAACTAGCGCAACTTAAAACAGGGGATCGTTTCCGATTTAAGAAACAAGCGTACGAAGTTTAACGCTTTTAAACTCGCTTATACACATGCTCAAAAGGCACTCTGAACCGGGATCCGTATACACCATGGGGCTCGCGCACACCACAGCCGACAACCATATTGATCTCAGCTCCTGAGGGTAATCCCAGCGCTTTTTTGATCAGTAACGTATCACTGCCTTCCATTGGACAGGTGTCATAACCGATGGCTGCCATGGAGATCATAAAATTTTCAGCAGCCAAAGCTGCACTCTTGTGTGCGACGATGCGCATATCGGACAAGCGAACTTGTCTGTAGACAGGGCGAAAGAGACCAATTACATTAAAAATCATGTATTTAAGAAAGCCTAAAATGCCCAGGAAATCTACATAGATAGACGGGATCATCTTCTTGTAATAGTCAAAGACAAATTTCTTGCGATTGCTTTGGTCTTCCTTATCATTCTTTGCAAAACTAGCCTCCAGGAATTCAATATTCGCTTTGACTCTTTTCCGCCAAAGATCCTTGCGTGCCACTACGACCACAAGTTGTTCGGCTGTTTTCGCTGCAGGTTGGCCCATACATGCATGTACAAGCTTTTGCTTAACATCGGGGTCAGTTACCTGATAAAATTCCCATAATTGAAGATTACTGCTAGTTGGTGCCAGAACGGCATTTTCTATGCAGGCTTTCACTTTTTCCGGATCAAGAGCTGTGTCTTTATATATCCGAACAGAACGCCGATAATTGATTGCTTCTGAAACTGTCTTTTCCATAGGTGTTAATTACGAATGCAAAGAACGGTTACACACATGCATTACGCAAATTTGAAATTTATTTCCCGGTTAATTTCAGATATGAATTTCAATATGAGACTAAGTGAATATGATAATTCAATTAGACTTAACAATCTGATATACAGAATTTTAATATTGTATGCCCTATCTTGAATCTGCCCTTATCATTCAGCCTGAAAATGTACGGTTGTTGGAAGAGCTATCTTTGAAAGTACTTCCCCTGAAAGGCAAGTGAATCCGGGGAATATGTGCACGTATGGAATTAAAGAAATACAGTAAAACTGTCACCCAGGACCCAACTCAACCCGCAGCCCAGGCCATGCTTTATGCGCTTGGATTAAGCGAAGAAGATCTTCAGAAACCTTTTGTAGGAATAGCTAGCACCGGGTACGAAGGTAACCCCTGTAATATGCACCTAAATTCCCTGGCCAAACAGGTGAAATCGGGTGTGCAGGAAAGTGATGCAGTCGGACTCATTTTTAACACTATCGGCGTAAGTGATGGGATATCCATGGGAACACCTGGCATGCGTTATTCCTTGCCCTCACGTGATATCATTGCCGATTCTATGGAGACCGTAGTTCAGGCAATGAGCTACGACGGTTTGATAACGGTAGTAGGATGTGATAAGAATATGCCAGGCGCCCTATTGGCTATGATCAGGCTAAACAGGCCGTCGGTTTTAGTATATGGTGGAACCATTGCTTCCGGGTGCTATAAGGACAAAAAACTTGATATTGTTTCAGCTTTTGAAGCATGGGGAGAGAAAGTCGCCGGAACCATTTCAGAAAAAGATTATAAAGGCGTGATTCAAAATGCCTGCCCCGGCGCGGGTGCATGTGGGGGTATGTATACCGCCAATACTATGGCCTCTGCCATAGAAGCCTTAGGAATGTCTTTGCCTTACAATTCGTCTATACCTGCCTTGGGAACAGAGAAAAATGAAGAATGTAAAAGAGCGGGAGTGGTAATTAAGAAGCTGCTGGACAAGGATATCAAGCCTAGCGATATAATCTCACGGAAGTCGCTTGAAAATGCGATCCGACTCATCGTAGTTATGGGAGGATCTACCAATGCCGTACTGCACTTTTTGGCCATTGCCAAAGCAGCCAAAGTTGATTTTACGCTGAATGATTTTCAACGGATATCCGACACGACTCCCTTTCTGGCAGATCTTAAGCCCAGTGGGAAGTTCCTGATGGAAGATGTGCACAGAATTGGCGGGACACCTGCCGTGCTGAAATTTATGCTAGACAACAACATGTTACATGGCGACTGCCTGACGGTAACCGGGAAGACGGTTGCTGAAAATTTGGCCGATGTTCCGGGATTCTCGGAGGGGCAGCAGGTCGTTAAGCCTTTGGATAATCCCATAAAAGCAACAGGACACTTGCGTATTCTATATGGCAACCTGGCCGAAGAAGGAGCCGTTGCTAAGATCACAGGGAAAGAAGGACTTAGATTTAGTGGTCCGGCCAGGGTTTACAATAGTGAGTTTGAAGCGAATGCAGGAATTGGCGCTGGTGAAGTAAAAAAAGGAGAGGTTGTAGTGATCCGATACGAAGGCCCGAAAGGAGGACCGGGTATGCCTGAAATGCTTAAGCCAACAGCAGCTATTATGGGTGCCGGTTTGGGTCAGGAGGTGGCCTTGATAACAGATGGACGATTTTCAGGGGGCACTCACGGTTTCGTTGTGGGCCATGTATCACCCGAAGCCCAGGTGGGTGGAGCCATTGGGCTGGTTCAAAATGGGGACGTAATTACCATAGATGCCGAGACCAATAGCATAGAGGTAGCCCTTAGTACCTCCGAATTAGCAAAAAGAAAAGAACAATGGACGGAACCTTCTTTGAAGGTAACACAAGGAAGTTTATATAAGTATGCTAAAATAGTATCGTCGGCCTCCGAAGGATGTGTGACAGATGCGATCTAGCAAGATAATGAATAACAGTACGTATGGAATCAGTTAAATCAAAGAATAAATCAAAAACCAAAACCACCTTGAACATTACCGGAGCAGAGGCCATAGTACGCTGCCTGCTTGAAGAAGGGGTAGATTTGATGTTTGGATATCCGGGCGGGGCCATTATGCCCGTTTACGATGAGCTCTATAAATTTCAGGATTCCCTTAATCATGTGCTTACAAGACATGAGCAAGCGGCAACACATGCTGCTCAGGGATATGCCCGGGTAAGTGGTAAAGTAGGGGTAGCTATTGCCACCTCAGGACCGGGAGCAACCAATTTGGTGACAGGCATTGCCGACGCTCAAATTGACTCCACTCCGATAGTTTGTATTACAGGTCAGGTGCCGAGGCACTTGCTAGGCTCAGATGCCTTTCAGGAGACGGACATCATTGGGATATCGACACCGGTAACCAAGTGGAATTACCAGATCACCGAAGCTTCTGAGATCCCTGAAATAATGGCGAAGGCATTTTATATCGCAAAATCAGGCCGACCCGGACCTGTTCTTATCGATATCACCAAAAACGCTCAATTTGATTCCTTCGATTTCAGCTATGAAAAATGCGATGGTATTCGCAGTTATAAGCCAGTTCCTAAACCGGATGTCCAGGCGATAGAAACAGCTGCCTCCTTGATCAATTCTGCTAAAAAACCATTTATCGTTTTCGGACAAGGAGTGATCCTGGGAAATGCTGAAGAAGAATTCAAGGCATTTATAGAAAAGACCGGAATCCCTTCTGCATGGACCATCCTGGGGCTTTCGGCCTTGCCTTCCAGTCATCCTCTCAATGTAGGCATGGTGGGCATGCATGGAAATTACGGCCCCAATGTACTCACAAATGAATGTGATGTACTGATCGCAATTGGTATGCGTTTCGATGACCGTGTGACCGGAAATCTGGATAGCTACGCCAAGCAAGCGCGGATTATTCATTTTGACATAGATCCTGCAGAGATCAATAAAAATGTAAAAGTAGATGTCGCTGTTCTTGGGGATGCAAAGGAAACCCTGAGCCTGATCCTTGACAAAGTGGACAACAAGAATCACGATGACTGGCATCAGGAGTTTACAGAGAGAGACAAAGAAGAATATGAGGCTGTAATCAAGCATGATATCCTGCCCACTAAACCCGGTTTAACCATGGGTGAAGTAGTATCCGCTATTAACGATGCCTCCAACAAAGATGCTGTCATTGTTACAGATGTGGGCCAGCACCAAATGGTAGCCTGCAGATATGCCAGGTTTAATGAAAGCAAAAGCAGCATAACTTCAGGAGGCCTCGGAACCATGGGATTTGCCTTGCCGGCCGCTATTGGGGCAAAGATGGGTGCCATGGATAGGGAAGTAGTGGCGATCATCGGAGATGGGGGCTATCAAATGAACATTCAGGAACTGGCTACGATCTTTCAGAATAAAACTCCGGTAAAGATTGTCGTCTTAAATAATGATTTTCTGGGCATGGTCCGACAATGGCAGGAATTGTTCTTCGAGAGGCGATATG
>JAHHLF010000302.1 GCA_018679315.1 Bacteroidia bacterium
TATATCCCTAAGATTTTTTAGTCAGCCCCCGTATTTTGGTGGCATGCATTAATTTGTACTTTTGTACTAGAACTTGAGGTTTAATGGCAAGAAAGAAGAAGAAATCTAGGACTTCCACACGTAAAAAAGGCCCTTCCTTTAAACCATCCAAACAAAACAAAATTATTCTGGGGAGCCTCCTGGTGCTCTTAAGTATTGCCTTATTTTTCTCCTTTGTCTCCTATTATTTCACTTGGCAGGATGATCAGAGTTTGCTAACACAATTCGCTGAACGCAATGAGCAGGCAAAAAACCTCCTGAATAAATTTGGGGCCAGCATCAGCCATTTCTTTGTCTATCGCGGATTTGGGATATCTTCCTTGATCCTCCCTGTATTGCTGTGCCTGACCGGCCTGTATTACTTCCTAAGCATCCCTATCAAAGGCCTTTTGAACAAATGGGTATGGGGCCTGGTCTTTATGATCTGGATCTCCATTGCACTCGGATTCTTTGCCACGGAACAACCCCTGCTGGGTGGACTTATTGGCTATGAAATGAACGACTTTCTACAGGATTATGCTGGTACCATCGGCGTGCTTCTACTCCTTCTTTTTGGTTTGGTGATCATTATGGTCCGACTATTTAAGGTGACCCCAGCTGAGATCGGCAGCTTTATCAAATCAAAGATCCCGGAACGAAAGCCAAAAGTAATCACGGAAGAACCCATTGAAAGTACATTGGAGATATCAGTTGAAGATGAAGAAGAAGCACCTTCCATTTTGGACACCTACACACATAAGGAGGATATCCCTGTAATTGAGCCCGAAACACCTGGCCCCGAAGAACCTATACAAGAGGTTGATTCGGACATAGAAATGAAGGTGGAAGAAGTTACGGAGGAAAAAGAAGAAAAAGATGTACTCTCAGATAAGCTGGTTTCAGATTTTGGCGAATTCGACCCTACTCTAGAGTTGGGCAAGTATAAATTCCCTCATTTGGATCTATTGGATAAGCACGGTTCTACCGGAGGAATTATGATCGATCAGGAGGAATTGGAGGCCAATAAGAACAAGATCGTCACCACACTAAAGAATTACAAGATCGGCATTGCCCAAATAAAAGCGACTATTGGCCCAACTGTTACCTTATACGAGATCGTACCGGAAGCCGGGGTTAGAATCAGCAAGATCAAAAACCTTGAAGACGATATAGCCTTATCACTGGCTGCACTAGGGATCCGCATTATCGCTCCTATTCCCGGAAAGGGGACTATAGGGATCGAAGTACCTAACAACAAGCCATCTATAGTTTCCATGCGATCAGTCATTGCTTCCACGAAATTTCAAAAATCTGAAATGGAGCTTCCTATCGCCTTTGGGAAAACAATTAGCAACGAGACTTTTGTTGTCGACCTGGCACGTATGCCGCATTTGCTTATGGCCGGGGCCACAGGTCAGGGAAAATCAGTTGGACTTAATGCCGTTATTACATCCCTGCTTTACAAAAAGCATCCGGCAGAAGTAAAGTTCGTGCTGGTGGATCCCAAAAAAGTTGAGCTAACCCTATACAACAGAATAGAACGGCATTTTCTAGCCAAGCTACCGGATTCGGAAGAAGCCATCATTACGGATACCACTAAGGTCATTCATACACTCAATTCCTTATGTATTGAAATGGACCAGCGCTATGAACTGCTCAAGCTTGCCATGGTGCGCAATATCAAAGAGTACAATACAAAATTCAAGGCCAGGAAATTAAATCCGAATGACGGTCATAAATTTTTGCCTTATATCATACTATTGGTAGATGAGTTTGCCGATCTGATCATGACAGCAGGGAAAGAGATCGAAACGCCTATTGCCCGCCTGGCACAATTGGCAAGGGCCACAGGGATCCACCTGGTCATAGCTACGCAAAGACCTTCAGTTAATGTTATTACAGGGATCATAAAAGCCAACTTCCCCGCCCGGATGGCATTTAGGGTGACTTCTAAAATAGACTCCCGAACCATTCTGGATTCTCCCGGAGCCGATCAATTGATCGGTCGCGGTGATATGTTGATCACTCAAGGGAATGAAATGACTCGGTTACAATGCGCCTATGTAGACACACCGGAAGTAGAAAAGATCACCGACTTTATCGGTTCTCAAAGAGGCTATTCTGAGGCCCACCAGTTGCCGGAATATGTAGGTGATGAATCTGGCACAAGTCTTGATTATGATATCGCGGATCGCGACAGTATGTTCCGGGACGCAGCAGAAGTTATCGTAAATGCCCAGCAAGGTTCTGCTTCCCTGATCCAGCGTAAATTAAAACTAGGCTATAACAGAGCCGGTCGGATCATCGACCAGCTGGAAGCTGCAGGGATCGTAGGTCCGTTTGAAGGTAGCAAAGCAAGACAAGTATTAGTGCCCGATATTTACGCCTTAGACCAATTATTAAAAAATGAAGTTGAATAAGATGAAACATACCCTGATCTTCTTGAGTGCAGTCTTACTGTGCTTGAGCCTAACCGCCCAGAATAAGGCCACTGCCTTGCTGGATGAAGTTTACAATAAAGTACAGCAATACGACAATATTCAGGTCGACTTCAAATATGCCCTGAACAATGAAGAGGCAAATATCAACCAGGAAACACGGGGCGATGTCACCATGTCTGGAGATAAATACTTCTTCAATTATTTGGGGGCTCAGCAGCTATTTGACGGGAATAAGATTTACACTATCGTTCCGGAGAATGAAGAAGTCACCATTGATGACAAATCTGATGATAAGGACACCGTAACCCCATCGAAAATGTTCAGTTTTTACAGAAAGGGTCATAATGCCAGCTGGGATATCCTGCAAAATGTGAAAGGGCATAAGGTTCAGTTTGTAAAGCTGGTACCTATAGATTCGGATTCAGAGATTGAACATATTCTCCTTGGAATTGATGTAGAAACAAAGCATATATATAAGCTGATCGAGACCGGCAAGAACGGGACGCGCACGACCATCACTGTTAATTCTTTTAAAACCAATCAGCCATTATCGAAAACCTTATTTACTTTTGATGAAAGGAAGTACGAAGACGAAGGGTACTACATCATAAGAAATTAAGCATTGCGCATACTTGACCAGTACATCTTAAAACGATTTCTCTACAATTTTTTCAGTTCGTTCCTGATCCTGATGTTTATTTTCATCTTTCAGACGATCTGGCTCTTTATTGATGACCTTGCCGGGAAAGGACTGGACTTTATCATAATTGCCAAATTCCTTTTCTACCTCCTACCCGATCTCACCGAAAAGGTCTTGCCTTTAACAGTATTACTGGCTTCTATTATCACTTTTGGCACCTTTGCAGAAAACTATGAGTTTGCCGCCATGAAGGCCTCAGGTATGTCGTTACAACGGGGCATGAGGGTTTTAGCAATTCTTGTTTGCTTTTTAGGTATTATTACCTTCTTTTTTGCCAACAACGTAATACCGGTTTCTCAGCAAAAGATCTATAACCTTCGAAGGAATATTGCCACCGTGAAACCGGCAGCTGTCATTGAGGAAGGAATTTTCAGTGATTTTGAAGGAATGAATATCAAGGTGGATAAAAAATACGGGGAAAACGACCGCTATTTGGACCAGATCATCATTCACAAGAAATCGCGTTTGCAAAGGAATACTACGGTGATCAAAGCCAAATCAGGCGAATTAGTGAGTTCGGAAGGTTCAGATATCGTCCAGTTGCTATTAAAAGATGGCCATTATTACGAGGATGTCGTACCCCAGTCCGGAAATCAGAAACGTAATTTTCCTTTTGCGAAGGCGGAATTTGAAACCTATACCCTTAACATTGAGATCCCTGAAGACGATAAGGACCTCGAAGAAGAACGGAATGTACGTACTGATAAAATGAAAAATATCGGTCGCTTAATTCGTGATATAGATTCCCTGGAACAAAACAATAAGACACTGGTTCGGGCATTTTCAGAAAATATGGTAAATCGTGTTGGCATCTTTACTCCCCTTCAGGAAGTGGATAGTATTGATCAGGAGATCATTCTAGCGAAACGTGAACAAATGCGGGAAAAGGCGGGATTAAAAGAGCCAGCAGATAAAACTCAGGCTGATTCGATCAAAACTGCAACCGATATCATTAATTTGTATCCCGAATTCCAGCAGTCCCAATTAATTACAACAGCACGAAATACGGTGGCTAATTTGTATAATTCCGTATCCGGGAAGAAAGATGATTTTGACCGCAGGTATAAGATCTATAATATGCACATACTGTCTTTGCATAAAAAGTATGCACTTGCCTTATCATGTATCATCTTGTTCTTTGTCGGCGCGCCTCTGGGAGCGATCATTAGAAAAGGAGGAATAGGCTTACCCCTGGTCATAGCCATAGTTATTTTCCTCAGCTATTATTTCATCGGCGTATTTGCAGCAAATTATTCAAAAGAAGGGAATATCCACCCCATTTTAGGTGCATGGCTTTCTACTATAATAATACTACCTTTGGGCATCTTTTTGACACGGAAAGCTACGGCAGACAGGGGACTAACAGATTTCAGCTTCCTTGCCCAACGCTTCCGTTCATTTTTCAGATTTAGAGCTAAGGATGATCAGCAGTAAAACGCGTACTATAGAATTGAATACAATAGAAGAAGCCATCGAAGATATTCGTAAAGGCAAGGTCATCATTGTAGTAGATGATGAAAATAGGGAGAATGAAGGAGATTTTATTGCAGCTGCCGAAATGGTTACGCCTGAGATGATCAATTTTATGACCAAGAATGGTCGCGGACTCATCTGTGCCCCGCTGACGGAAGATCGATGTGATGAATTGGAGCTCCAGATGATGGTGAAGAACAATACCGTCATGCACAACACTCAATTTACGGTATCTGTGGATTTGATCGGACATGGATGTACGACAGGAATTTCCGTTCAGGACCGAGCCAAAACCGTAAAAGCGCTGACCAACGATTCTACATTACCTGAAGATCTGGGTAGACCAGGCCATATCTTTCCCATCAAAGCCAAAAATGGCGGTGTATTAAGGCGAACCGGACATACCGAAGCTGCCGTAGATTTTGCCCGCTTAGCCGGCTTTTCGGCTGCTGGCTTACTGGTAGAAATCCTGAACGAAGATGGTACGATGGCCAGATTGCCGCAATTGGCTGAAGTTGCTAAAAAGCACGATCTGAAACTAGTATCCATTGAAGATCTTGTTGCATACCGTATGAAGCACGACAGCTTGATCGACAAGAAAGAGGAATTTGAATTGGATACCCGCTTCGGTCGCTTTACCTTCCACGCCTTCCAGCAAACAACCAATGATCAAGTACATATAGCTTTGACCAAAGGGAATTGGAAAACTGGTGACCCCGTATTGACAAGGATCAACTCCACCCTCGTGAACAATGATATTCTGGGAACGCTAACTACGGATGCCGACAGCAAATTGGATCTGATGTTTCAAGCGATCAATGATGCAGGTGAAGGGGCCATTGTTTTTATCAATCCCGAATTCCAAGCCTTAGACCTCTTAAAACGGATTGAAGGGATGAAGGAAAATCAGAAAAAAGGTATCATGAAAGCGCCAAAAAAATCCATGGACATCCGTGACTTTGGGATCGGCGCGCAGATACTTCACGATCTGAATATCAGCAAGATCCGATTATTGACCAATTCTGAACAGGCCAAAAGAGTTGGTATCGTGGGTTATGGCCTCGAGATCGTCGATTATGTCCCCTATTAGGATCTAAGGACCTGGCGTAAAACTTCGGCAATTTTACTTGCACGGTTTTGCACCTCCTCATCACTCCATGATAATTTTATCAAGAAGGAAATATTCCGACCCATCCATTTATCTGATTTGGGGTAGCTGTTGGTATTTCTTTCCCGGATTCGATCGATCATATCTGAACTAAGCGGAATAATTGATTCTGGCTGCTGAAAATGTTCCCATTTCCGATAGTAATGCCAATTGTTATCGTACCAGTAGAAACAACTATCGACCCCAGCTTCTTTCAATGCGGCCGCTGATCTACCCGCAGTTGCTTCATCAGGAAGAAAAATATTTAGAAATGAATAATTAGGAATACCGGTTTCCGGGACCCTTCGGAAACCAATGCCATCTACCTGCAACAAAGCTGAACGGATCAGATGGTAATTGCGTTTTTGTATGCTGATGAAGTCATCAAGTCTTCTGAGTTGTGCCAAGCCTACCGCCGCATTTAATTCGGATATCCGGAAATTATACCCCAAAAAAGGATGGTCCTCAGCCCCTCGGTCATTCCCAATATGATCGTGCCCGTGATCTGTATACATA
>JAHHLF010000171.1 GCA_018679315.1 Bacteroidia bacterium
TTGAGTTGGGTATTCAAAATTTGATTGGTCTTGAGAATACAATTGGGGAAACAATCGGTATAGGGAATACAATAGGAATAGATGATATTACCTTTCCGGGGGAACCTATGTTCGGGATCAGTAATATTGGCAAAGCTATTCAGGATTTTACTAAAGACGGGAACTTCTATTTCACTTCTACCGGTAATTTCTACGATAATGCATACCAATCTATTTTTCAAGCATCTCTCAATGCCGATATCCCTGATTTTGTCCCAGATCCTGATGCTGTAGCTCATGTGTTTGGCAGTACAGATGGTTCCGAAGATATTTATCAAAGATTCAGGGTTAAATCTGGAGAAACCTATATGATAGTGCTGCAGTGGGATGACGAGTTTGCCTCTCAGGATAATATTTTAGGAGCCAAAGAGGATCTAGATTTTTGGGTGGTAGACGATCAGGAGCGCTTGCTCGTCGGTAATAATTACTATAATGACAATGATACTGAGATTGCGGAAGACGGGAAAGACCCTATTGAGTATATTACTTTTAGGGCCACCGCAGATGGGGAAGCCAATTTTATGATCACCAGTGCCAATGGGAATCCAGGTTCCTTGCCTTTCAGATATATTATTTTTATTGCAAATAACATGGAGGTTTTGGAATATTTTGATGGGGCTCCTACCATGAGTGGACATACCTTAACTCCAGAAGCTTTGGCTATTGGTGCAGTTGATTTTCGAGATGCTGCAGCTCCTGAGCCTCAACCTTTTTCTTCCTTTGGAGGAGTACTACCAGGGGCACTTGAAGGTGATATCGCAGCCGCACAAGTAGCACTTTCATCTTTTGACGGTGTAAATACCAATGTGCAAACCATAGGGCAAGATGTAGTTGACGGTGAACCGGTAGACGGTGATCCCTATAAAAATTTCTTTGGGACCTCTGCCTCTGTAGTACATGTGGCGGCGGCCTTTGCTTTAGCGAAATCTGCCATCCCCTCCTGGTATGTAACTGAAAATTCTGTAGATATTTTGCAGTTATTTAAGGATAACGCCGCAAAGGTTGGTTATGAAGACCAACTGGGTGCAGGGGTTGTCAACGCTGCAAATACTTTTAAACAAATAGCTGCTCAGACCGCAATTCAAATTAGTTTGGCTGTAAACGAAGGCCAGGTCAATGAAGATGGGGAACCACTTGTTCTCAGCGCTGATCCCATTTTGGTAACTTTAACCGGAAAGTATTTTCCGGAAGCGCCAGAAGATCCTGATGACCCTGATCCGCTAACGGTTTATTTTGGTGATGGGGAAGATAGAATAGAATTAGAGATAGATGAAACTACCAGAACAGACACGGAGCTTTTGGTTACCGTACCACCCTTTATTGGAAACCCGAATGTTGTTGTAAATACTGCTCCTTTGGCCGGCACTGTAAATAATGGGGGTGACTCTAATGCCCTACCAATCATTGAAGATGGAAGAATAGCATTGAGAATTACTGCCAGTGAATTGGAAATAGAATACGGCCAGTTTTATGAAGATAAATTCAACTTTACCGTAGAAGGACTTCCCGCACCTTACGCAGATGGTCTTCCCGAGGGTATAAGCCTGGAAGACGTGCTTGAAGAATTGGGGCTGCCTGCAATTATATTTGAAACCAATGCCGAAGGGCCATATCCCAGAGTAAGTAATTATACGATTTTTCCATGTTTTGAGGGCACTGTGGATTGTAGTTCAACAAAGGTCACAGAACTACCAGAATATATAGTAACTTTTAAAAGTGGCCCCTTAATTGTCACTAAAAAAGATCTTACCATAATGCCGGAAGAAATTGTAACCACCTATGGCGAGGCCATCAATTTGAATTTGAGCTACAACTATGACAATACAGGTATTACAGATAACGCAGCATTCCTTTCCGCTATCTCGGAAGCACATTCCGCTACCTTCTATCCTGAGAATACGCTGGCCTTGATCAATGGCTTTAAGGCCCTGGTCAACGATGAACAGGTTGCTATATTAAATCTACTTGAAGATGGTAGCTGGATATCTACTGAACGAACCCTTCAAAATGGATTTAAAGCCCTTGTTAATGAAATGAACCTGGTAAATCTCAACACCTCTCATTTCGATGATTATTCTGATTATCTCAGCAATGGTTTTAAGGCGCTTGTGAATGATTTTAAAGCGTTGGTAAACAGTGAAATTTTTAATGGAAACGCCTCCTTCGGCAATATTACAAATGGGTTTAAAGCACTTGTAAATGATAGCGACGTGGGTGGGGCAGATGATCAGAATGACTATTCTGAGGTCTTTGCCATAGTATATGATGGTGACGGAGACGAGCCAATTTCCCGTTTCTACTCGCTGAACCTGATCACCGGGCTTGATGTTACCCCAACTCCTGAAGTTCATTCTTC
>JAHHLF010000045.1 GCA_018679315.1 Bacteroidia bacterium
CCAATCTTAAGGGACTTTGGAAGCGACTTTATAAATGGAGGTATCAGCATATCTCCAATAGGACCTTTATCCAATTAATGAGTATCCTGGTGGGCCTGCTCGCCGGACTAGCCGCGGTTACCCTTAAGAATATTACCTACTTAATTCAATCCCTCTCAGAAAGAGGCGTTTTTGGAATAAGTAATGAGCTCTATTTTATACTTCCGATCATTGGACTCACCCTGGTCTATCTGTATGCGAAATATATTTATAAGGGCACCTTGGAACATGCGATTTCATCCATTCTGTTTTCGCTTTCAAAACGAAAAGGGATCATCCCAATCAGAAAAATCTATACCCCACTCATAACAGCTCCTCTGACCGTTGGCTTTGGGGGTTCTGTCGGGTTGTTAGGCCCAGCAGTTGCCTCAGGAGCCGCTATCAGCTCTAACATTTCCCGCTGGCTGCACAATAACCCTAAAGATAGATCGCTGCTGATCGCCTGTGCTTCTGCAGGTGCCATCAGTTCCATTTTCCAATCTCCGATCGCAGCGATAATTTTCGCCGTTGAGGTTTTTAGTTTGGACCTGACATTGCTTTCCCTGCTCCCCATGTTATTTGCCTCTGTCTCGGGGGTTTTGACTTCCTATTTTTTTCTGGGGGACGAAACACTTTTTAGCTTCAGAGTTACAGAAACATTTGAGATCAGCGACACACTTTTTTATGTCATCTTGGGGCTGGGAACTGCCATTGCCTCCATCTATTTTACCAAAATGTATTTCTGGATACATGCCCTATTTGAAAAATTCAAAGGTCCTGTCGGAAAATTGATCGTAGGCGGATTGGCCATTGGCACCATGTTGTATTTTATCCCACCACTCTATGGGGAAGGATTCGGATTTATAAATGACCTGTTGGACGGCCGGGCGGTGCAAGCCTTGGGGTACACACCATTCGATGCTTACCTCGATAACATTTGGGTAGTCATACTCTTGCTGTTTGGAATTACCCTTTTTAAGGCGATAGCGATGACGACAACCTTTGCCGCAGGGGGAAGCGGAGGTATTTTTATTCCGACTATGGTCATGGGAAGCGCCTTGGGTAATGTGCTGGCTAAAACAATTAATAACATTGGATTGGGTTTTGAAGTAAACGAAAGCAATTTTACCCTGATGGGTATGGCAGGGTTGATAGCCGGAGTACTTCACGCTCCCTTGACAGCCATTTTCTTAATAGCGGAGATCACCGGAGGATACGAATTATTTGTTCCCTTAATGATAACCTGTGCCATCTCGTTTTTATTTACAAAGAATAAGGTGGAGAATTCTATCTATACCCGAGAACTCGCTGAAGCTGGCTCACTTCTCACCCATAATAAAGATCAAAATGTGCTCACAGTTATGGAGATGGACGAGGTTATTGAACAGGATTTTATGACTGTTTCACCTTATATGACACTGGGACAAATGGTTCAGGATATTGTGTCCAAATCTACTCGTAATTTATTCCCTGTGGTCAGCGATCAAGGAGAATTGAATGGTATCGTCCTGCTGGATGATATTCGGGAATATATGTTTGATCAGGCTTTGTATGAGAAGATGAAAGTAATTTCATTTATGCATACACCCCCCGAGCAAATCTTGTATGATATAGACACTATGCAGGATGTCATGGATAAATTTACACGGAGCAATGCCTGGAATTTACCTGTCATCAAAAATGGAAAATACTATGGCTTTATTTCCAAATCCAAATTATTGACGGCCTACAGAAAACAATTGATCCAATTTACCCGATAAAGTGAAAGGCCTGTTCAAATACGTAAATATCCTGATTACGCTCGCGTCAGTAGCCGCGATAATTTATGGTTTCACTCTTTTGGAAGAGTCCCCTGAAATTGCTAAAAAGTGGATCGGCTCCGGAACATTGGCGCTTTTCCTTGTGGCTATGCCCATGTTTTTGATCCGCGCTAGTCGCGGAAAAAAAATGAAAGATTATATGCTTAACGAGGAAAACATACACAAGATGCGCGATAGTCAGACCAAGCAATCAGAAAACAAGAATAGGGGTGAAAATTAGAGGAATTCCCTCGCTCGAAGCCATAAAAAGCCTACTTTAGTAATATATATTTTTTATTTAATTTTTTTATTTATGACAGGTACCGTCAAATTTTTTAATGTATCCAAGGGATATGGTTTCATCACCAATGATGAAACAGGTGAAGACATCTTTGTTCATGTAACGTCACTAGATGGCGTTGATCTGAATGAAGGAGACAAAGTAGAATACGAAGAAACTGAAGGAAGAAATGGTATGGTTGCTGCCAATGTGCAAGTAATCAACTAGTCATATTTTATTTTGAAGATCTACAATCCTGTAGCGTGCGTGAAGTAGAGCGAAGCTCACTACACGCTCTGCTACAGGGTTTTTTAGTTTAGATTTCTTTTCTGAATGAAGAATCTTGTAAGTAGCTCATCTGATTCTTCTGCCAACACCCCATTTTTTACTTGAGTTTTAGGATGTAATTTTCCACCCAGGGCTACATAACCACGTTGGGGATCCGTTGCACCATATACGA
>JAHHLF010000372.1 GCA_018679315.1 Bacteroidia bacterium
ATGAATTTCAGGCAACTTTGATCCTTCATTTAGAAAATTAGGCCAGAGTTTTCGTTCCTTCAAGCGGTCCAGGTTCAACAGGAAGTCCTTAGATCGCTTTTCGCTATAGCTAAGTACATAGACGTCAAAGTTATAGCCGTGCTCCCACAAATGCCTGGCCAGAGCGATCCCGTCTCCACCATTATTCCCTATCCCACAAAATATGTGGATCTTAACCTGGGCTCCCTGCATCCTGGAATGAAGCCAATGAAACAATTGCATAGCTGCGCGCTCCATGAGCACATCACTACTTATATTTTGCTTCTTAATAGTGAACTTATCGGCCTCGTATATTTGTTTTCCTGAAAATATTTTCATGGATACTGCGGATTCCTAATTTGAAAGAACTCAATTAAGCCCTCCGGTTTGTTGTGGTAATCAAATGTACTACTTTTGATCCTGTAATAGAATACCGCTACGTTATTAGGAAGTAGGCTTCGGGCCTATTTTGTTTTTAGGTGGTATACTTAAATAGTAAAGAATAGATCAGCATAATTGATATGCAAGGAATAAAGGTTCTGAAATTCGGGGGAACATCTGTAGCAAATGCCGCAGTTATTCGTAAGGTTAAGGAGATCGTTACAGGAACAAATTCCCAGTTGACAGCAGTCGTTGTATCGGCCATGGGTGGTGTAACGGACCTGCTTATCAAATCTGCGATGGCGGCTTCTGATGGAACAAAAGCATATAAAGACTTCCTTACAGAAATTAAGCAACGGCATTACACCGCTTTGGAGGAATTACTTGGCGAAGATCAAGAAGACACCAAAAAGCAAATAGATCAATACTTAACTCAGCTTGACACCCTTCTGGAAGGCGCCACTTTAACCGGTGAGATGACACCCAGGCTGTTGGACAAGATCATCAGTCATGGAGAATTAATGAGTGCTACACAGATCAACGCTTTTTTTAAACAGGAAGGTCTGCCCTCATCTTTTAAAGATTCCCGTGAATTGATCCTTACCAATGAAACCTTTGGTGGTGCCCAGGTATATCGCAATACCTCCTATGATAATTGTGATGAATTTGCCAAAGATAATCCCAGTGGGATCTGTGTCTTTCCAGGATTTATAGGCGCTACCGAAAGAGGGGAAACCACCACACTGGGCCGTGGGGGTTCAGACTTTACTGCTGCCTTGCTCGCAGCTGGATTTGGAGCCGATGAGCTCCAAATATGGACTGATGTCAGTGGTATGTTTACAGCGAACCCAAAACTGGTCCGTCAGGCAAGGGCTATACCGCGACTCTCCTATGAGGAAGCGATGGAGCTTTCACATTTTGGTGCCAAAGTTCTTTATCCCCCTACTATTCAACCCGTATTGGAAAAACAGATCCCAATACGCATAAAAAACACTTTTGAGCCGGAAGATGAGGGCACACTTATCGCAGCTTCAACAGGAGATAATGGAAAAACTGTGCGAGGGATAAGCTATATTCCTGATATCAGCTTACTTTCACTTGAAGGACCTGGTATGGTTGGCATTCCGGGCATATCTAAACGATTTTTTGAAGTTTTATCGCATGCGGGGATCAATATTTCACTGATCACACAGGCATCTTCAGAACATTCCATCTGTTTGGGCCTGAACACTGCAGATGTCCACAAGGCCGAAAAACTTACGAATGAAGCTTTTGAATTTGAGATCGGCAGGAAGCAGATCAAACCTGTGATCGTAGAAACCAACCTCGCCATTATTGCCTTGGTCGGGGATCAAATGAAAAGCCACCAGGGCCTGAGTGGGAAAATGTTCAGCACATTGGGCAGGAACAATGTAAATATTCGCGCCATTGCCCAAGGGGCTTCAGAGCGTAACATTTCGGCCGTCATAGATCGTGATGATGTGAAAAAGGCGCTGAATACATTGCACGAAGCATTTTTTGAAGAACAAACACGACAACTCAATCTTTTTGTTGTCGGCGTTGGAAATGTGGGTCGAAAATTTCTGGATCAACTTCAGAACCAATCAATATATTTAAAAGATCACTTAAAAATTCGGATTCGAATTATCGGGATATCCAATTCCAGAACAATGGTCTTTAATGAGCATGGCATCGATCTAAAAGATTGGGAATCCGCATTATCTAAAGGAATTGCAGCCAACCTTGAGGACTTCTTCCGAACTACCCGTGAATTAAACCTGCGCAATAGTATCCTGGTCGATAATACGGCAAGTGCAGAGGTAGCTGTCATGTATCCGAATTATTTGAAAGAGAACATTGCCGTGGTCACCTGTAATAAGATCGCCTGTTCTTCTTCGATGGAATTATACAGGGAATTAAAAGATCTTTCCCGTGAGTTTAATGCACCTTTTTTATTTGAAACCAATGTAGGTGCCGGACTCCCCATCATTGATACGTTGAAGAATCTTATTGTTAGCGGGGATACAGTGATACGGATCGAAGCAGTATTGTCCGGAAGTCTCAATTTTATTTTTAATCACTTCAACGATCAAACCACCTTTCACGATGTCGTGAAGCGCGCACATACAGAAGGGTATACAGAACCGGATCCACGAATAGATCTGAGTGGGACAGATGTCATGCGAAAGATCTTGATCCTGGCCCGTGAAAGTGGTTATGATATGGAGATGACAGCCATAGATAATCTTGGATTTTTACCTCAAAAGTGCTTAGATGCACCTAGTGTTGAGTCTTTTTATGAATCCCTGAAAGAAGAAGAAGCACATTTTCAGGATCTCTGGAAAGAAGCTGGTTATGAAGATAGTTCTTTAAAATATGTGGCTAGGTTTTCTGATGGGAAAGCAGAAGTTGCACTCCAGAAAATACCTGTAGGGCATGAATTTGAAGGCTTAAAGGGAAGTGATAATGTGGTGTTATTCTATACGAATCGATACCCGGAACAACCGCTTATGGTTAAAGGTGCCGGTGCCGGAGCAGAGGTGACGGCGTCTGGTATTTTTGCTGATATTATTAGGATCGGTAATTTTTAAGATATGGATATGATCAGGATCTTCTGTCCGGCTACGGTGTCTAACCTCTCTTGTGGTTATGACGTCCTGGGTCTTGCCCTGGAGCAAGTGGGCGAGGAAATGATCATACGAAAGGCTTCTGACGATCAATTAACGATCAGACAAACAGAGGGGCCTGAAATTCCCTTAGACCCTGCTAAGAATGTTGCTGGAGTTGCTGCGCGATCCTTGCTGGACCATTTAGGAATAAAAGAGGGTTTTGAAATAGAGATCGCTAAACGTATTAAACCTGGAAGCGGTATAGGAAGCAGTGCTGCCAGTGCATCAGGTGCCGTTTGGGGTATCAATCAATTGCTGGGAGCGCCCTTATCAACAATGGAGTTGCTACCTCATGCTATGACGGGAGAGGCTATTGCAAGTAATGCCTGGCATGCCGATAATGTGGCTCCATGCCTATTGGGAGGGTTCGTACTTATAAGGAGTTATGACCCATTGGATGTTATCCAACTGTCATTTCCCAATGATCTTGCACTGACTATTATCCATCCGCACATTGAAATTAAAACGGCGGAAGCCAGAACTTTGATCGGAGACAAAATATTATTGAAAAATGCGGTGGCCCAGTGGGGCAACCTGGGCGGTTTGATCGCAGGCCTGGCTTCGGGCGATCATGACCTGATATCCAGATCCTTGGTAGATCATTTGGCAGAACCCAAGCGCAAACATTTGATCCCTGGTTACGACGAAATGAAAAGTGTGGCTCTTGCTGCCGGAGCCCTGGGCTTTGGAATTTCCGGTTCCGGACCATCGGTTTTTGCACTTTGCAAGGGTATGAAGAAGGCTGAGGAAGTAGGAGAAAAATTGGCCGCATCATTTAGCCCTCTCAACATAGCTTTTGATCTGCACTGCTCCAGGATCCATACTGAAGGAATACGAATTATCCCTTAGCGTATGAAGTTCTATAGTTTAAAAGATACATCGCATCGAACTTCCTTCCGAGAGGCTGTCATTAAAGGGCTCGCACCTAACAAAGGATTGTATTTTCCCGAGTATATCCCTCAATTGCCGGTCGACTTCATCGATAAAATCGAATCCATATCTGAGCAGGAAATCGCTTTTGAGCTGATGTCGCCTTTCGTTTCAGAAGATATCAATCCTGATGTCTTATCCCGAATTATAGAAGAAACCCTAAGTTTTCCCCTTCCGCTTGTAAAACTTTCCAACAGGCTGAGTGTTTTGGAATTATTCCACGGGCCTACCATGGCATTTAAAGATATTGGTGCTCGCTTTATGGCACAATGCCTGGGGCACTTTTACCGGAACGAAGACAACGAGATCACAGTTTTGGTCGCTACCTCCGGCGATACGGGAGGAGCCGTAGCCAATGGTTTTTACAAAGTCCCCGGTGTAAAAGTGGTCATCCTTTACCCTTCCGGCAAAGTGAGCCACATACAGGAATTACAGCTTACCACATTGGGTCATAACATTACTGCCCTGGAAGTAGATGGCACCTTTGATGATTGTCAGCAAATGGTAAAAACGGCATTCATGGATAAGGAACTAACAAGTGCGCATACCTTGACTTCCGCCAATTCCATAAACGTAGCCCGTTGGTTGCCACAGATGATCTACTTCTTACTTGCGTACAAGCAGCTGGAAGAGAAGGATGTTCCCTGGGTCATCTCTGTTCCCAGCGGTAATTTTGGAAACATCTGCGCAGGTATGCTGGCCCATAAAATGGGCATGCCTTGTTATAAATTCGTGGCAAGCACAAATATGAATAAAACCGTTCCTGACTATCTGAAAACAGCCTCTTATAGTCCGTCAGCTTCTAT
>JAHHLF010000345.1 GCA_018679315.1 Bacteroidia bacterium
CATATAGGAAGTGAGTTCAAAATAGCATTTAGACAAGGACATCATACTATTGCTCATCAAGGCATTAAAAAAGGGAACCTCTCTATAAAGGGCTTTAAGGTCTTCCATCCGGCCTTGCGCTTTCAGATCTTGTAATGCCGTGCCTATACCGTAATAGCCGGGGACATTTTGTTTTAACTGGCTCCAGGATCCCACAAAGGAAATAGCCCGGAGATCTTTTAAAGTAAGCTCTTTCTTTTGACCCCGTTTTCCCGGCCTGCTGCCAATATTTGCCCGTTGGTAATAGGGCAGCGTACTCTTTTTCTCCAGGTAAGAAATGAATTGCTCATGATTCTTCAGCTTGTTGTATTTCTCAAAACTCAATTCCGAAATTTCTTCCAGCAGCTTTCTGTTCTTTTCTGATATGGTATTACTCCGATCATAGACCATTGAAGTAAGTCCGGCAGTAAGTAATTGCTCACTGTTATGAATGAATTGAGGTTCCGTACCATAGGTGCTCGTAATGGTCTGACCTTGTATGGTCAACTGGATTTCATGATCGGCTACAGCCTCTGTTTGTGCCGCATAAAACCGATGTGTTTTACCACCTCCCCTTGCCGGCGGTCCGCCGCGCCCATCAAAAAATATCGCCTTGACTTTATGGGCTTCACAGATCGCTGATAATCTTTCTTTTGTTTTCAGAATAGACCAGTTTGCTTTTACATAACCTCCATCTTTGGTTCCATCAGAAAAACCGAGCATCATGGTCTGAGCATGTTTCCGATTTGCAATATGTCGGCCATAAAGCGGTAAGTTAAATAGGTTATCCATAATGTCTGCAGACTCTTCCATCCCCTTCATCGTCTCAAATAATGGAATAATATCAATTGGCAGATCTTTCAGGCTCCAGCCAGACCAACGAAACAATCCCATCACGAACAAGACTGAAAGTTTATCTTCCGAATTGCTAATGATATACCGATTACATCCCTCTTCCCCATTCCGCTCCTGGATATATGATAGTTGTGCAATGTTTTCGAGGGTGTCTTTGACCAGGGGATCATCAAAATCGGAGACATCAATTTTGAGCTCTTCCTCTAACAAGAGGTCTATCAGCTCAGATTCTTCCAATTCGCTCAGTGAATTCTTGATCTTTCCGCATTTCTTAAGCACTTCTGTTACTACATGAAGATGCGCACCGTGATCCTGACGAATATCCAGAACGGCAAAATGGGTTTTAAAAATATCAACTTTATCCCTGAACTGATCCAATTCTCCTAAATACAAGCCATGATATTCTTCTATCAGGATCTTTCTGATCTCATCAAGGTTATTTTTTATATACCCATAGGAAATTATCTGCTCAGGATCGAACATGGCCTTATACAGTCTGTTTCTTAGTTCCTGCAACAGATCCTGTACATTATTAAAGCTTAACTTTTGATGTAATCTCTTCAGGTCATTGTAATAACACTTCATCAGTGTCATGCGTAATTCGTCTGCTACCTGACGCGTGATCTCTGCCGTGACAAATGGGTTTCCGTCTCTGTCACCACCTGGCCAAAAGCCCAGTTTTATCAAGTCAAAATTGGAAAATGAAGGATCATCTACCGTCGATTTGATATGCTGATAGAACTCTGCGATGGCATTGTAGTAAATATGCCTCAACATGTGAATTATGTTCTTGGCTTCATCGAGCGGGGTGGGTTTCTTCCTATTGATCAAGGATGTAAGACCCAATTGTTGCAGGCACATGTCAATGCCATCTAGCTTGTCTTCCGGAATAAGAGACCGAAGCTCACGCATAATATCCAGGACTGCAGGTGTATAAAATTGTGTTGGGTGAGCTGTTAACACAATGCGGGCACTAAAGTTGGATAGTTTATCCAGGAATTGTTCCCACCTCTCATTTTTTTGCGCAAATTGAGTATAGTCTTTTATGGATAGGGAACCCGTATGTTCGTGCAATTTTGGAAAGGCAGCGTCCTCCACACTGTCATAAAGCACCACCTGTCGCTCAACATATTGGATGATCTTGAACATGAAATCTATCTTTTCGATCTCTGTCCCGACTTCCGTAAATTGCTTGAAAAATGTATCCAAAATGGTCTCAGGATCCTTTCCTTCCGAAAGGCCTTTTTCACATTGCTGGAACATTAAAGGGATCAGCATTCCAACATTCTCAATTTCGCTATACGGCAAATTCAAGAACAGGCTGTTATAGACCTTAAATTTCTTGCTAACCGTTTTTTCAAATTCTAATAATCGCTCTGTCTGGCTCATTTCTTAGTATATTCTCAGCCTTTCTTTTAAAAAAGAGAAGAACAAATATCGTCATAAGACTGCTATGTTCCATTGTTATATCTCACTAAATTTATCAGAAGAAACTTCGGTATTGCAAAACCCGAAAATCGATCGTAGTATATGACGGGTCTCTTTCCTTAGCCCGCTTGTATTCCGCTATGCTGCCTACTGCGCGATTAGCCGATCCTGAAGGCGCTGTAAGCGAAACCGTACGGATGACTCTGATGCTATCTTCACCCGGTAGGTCAAATTGGTGGATCCTGGGTACCTTCTTATCTCTCGGGTTTAATGACAGCCCGTGTTCTTTTAGAAGTCTGCGGAACAAGTATTCGGGGCCATTCTTGCTATTTCCACCTGTAAAAAGTAAGGTATCTACATTCTTGTAAGCCTTCAAATATGCGAGTAGATCGCGCAGGATTATATTCTGCATTCCGATATCTGAAGCGTCTACTTTAGTCCTATCTGCTCTATCAATAATATCACAAATCCCAATCTTCCGTTGCAATAGGAAATCCCTGCGCTGATGAACTGCTCTCTCTGAGGTTTCGAAAAGAAGTCCCAGTTCAAATATTCTATCGAGAATTCGCCATAGTTGTCCGTCCCGACTCCCATAGCAAAAATCGACATCCCCGGGTTTAAGGTCCCCGGTTGTAAATCTCGGCGGGGGTAATGTCCCTACTATTAATTTAGTTGCTTCCTTAAATAGAAAAGGGGGATACGGATGTACATGTTTAAAGAGTTTTGGTTTAATACCTGGCATTTTCAAAAATAAACAAACCTTGCAATAGGACGTGAAATGCATTGTCATTTAGCACGCAATTGCGTAGCTTTAAAGAAATGTATTTCCACCCATGGGAAAAGGCGACAAAAAAACAAAGAGAGGTAAAATAGCGAATAAGTCATACGGAGCCAGGCGGCCCAGGAAAACCAAGTCTGCTCCACCCCCTAAAAAAACTAAAAAGCGGGCAAAGAAAAAGGCTTAGTCGATCACGAAATTTAGGAGCACTTCCCCCGTATCACTCACATCCAGTTCATAGGTATAAAATCCAATTGGAAGTTCAGTTTCTCCAACAAAATCTATAGGCTGCAGGACATAGGTTTCTTCACCAGAGGTAATCTGAATAAATGCATATTGATAGGCAGTCTCATAAATAAAATATTCAGAGAATGAGTCCGGTGTTACATTTAGATGTGGTTCAGGAGCCTCACCCACAATCACCTCGTCAAAGATAATCGAGCTTACATTTTTAATTCGAAGATTTACTGCATCTACTTCATCGTCGCGGTCTGTACAGCTGATGCCGACTGTAGCCAACACTGCGAGTACTAATACATACTTTTTCATCCGATTTTTACTAAGAAGATTCCGTAGTATGAGAACGGTTGCTTTTGAAAATTATTCTATCGGACAAAGACCGGACTCAGCGAATCTGCAGTATGTTCCTCTGAATAGGCATAGCCATCGTAGTTAAAGTTTTTAACCTCCTCCAGGGTATCCACATTGTGATCGAGTATATAACGAAGCATTCGGCCCCTGGCTTTCTTGGCAAAGAAGCTCAGCACTTTTAATTGGCCTTTATTCCAATCCTTGAATACCGGTGTAACAACAGCAACCTTTAGAGTCTTCGTGTCAATAGCTTTAAAGTATTCATTACTTGCCAGATTGATAAATAGTTCATTTTCGTCTAACTGCTCATTAAGGGCTTGGGTAATCTTCTTTCTCCAGAACTCATAAAGGTTACGTTTCTTGTTGTAACGCAGCGAGGTGCCCATTTCGAGACGGTATGGCTGAATAAGATCAAGAGGTTTTAGAAGACCATACAAGCCAGACAGGATTCGCAGGCGATCTTGCATTTGGTCTATTTGATCTGTGGACAGTGTAAAAGGGTCCAGGCCCAGATATACATCACCAGTAAAGGTGAAAACAGCTTGTCTCGCGTTCTCGGGTGTTAGGGGCAATTCGAAATCCTGATTGCGTTGCCAATTTAAATTAGCCAGGGATTCTGAGATTCCCATTAATCGGGCTAAAGACCTGGGGTTTTTCTTAGAAAGGACAGTGTTGAGCTTTTCCGCCTCTTCAAGAAACTGTGGTTGTGATTGTTTGTTGGTGGGAACGGTCCGCTCCAAATCCAAAGACTTGGCGGGAGAAATCACAATTTTCATCGGTTAATGGTTTTAAGTTCAAGTTTACCTTGAATTCCGGTAAAAATAAGTATCAAATACTATGTATGCATAATAAACGATTTTAGTTTTTGATAATAGTATAATATATACCTATAATTACTGAGAATGTGACGAATAGCCTCGCCACTTTGCAATACAGTTCTCAAAATCCTGAGGGATCGGAGCTGTAAATTCCATGAATTCTCCAGTCTTTGGATGGGTAAAGCCAAGCGTATGTGCGTGCAAAGCTTGTCTTGGCAATACTTTAAAAGCATTTTCTACGAACTGGCGGTATTTCGTGAAAACTGTCCCTTTCAAAATGGCATCTCCCCCATATCGCGAATCATTGAAGAGGGTATGGCCGATATGTTTCATGTGCACGCGTATTTGATGGGTTCTCCCGGTTTCGAGATGGCATCGGATCAAAGTCACATAGCCAAGACGCTCAATGACCTCATAATGTGTAACCGCATGTTTTCCTTCAGTTCCATCTGCAAATACCTGCATCTGCAATCTGTTCTTTGGGTTCCTTCCGATATGCCCCTCAACAGTTCCCCGATCCTCTTTCAAGGAACCCCATACCAAAGCTACATAGGTGCGAGTGCTAGTCTTCAGAAAGAATTGCTCTGCCAGCTTAGACATGGCTTCCTCTGTTTTGGCTATTACCAGGAGTCCGCTTGTGTCCTTGTCAATCCTGTGCACCAGACCTGGTCTCTTATCGCTATTAAGCGGCAGGTTTTCAAAATGATGAACCAAAGCATTTAATAAGGTACCCTGATAATTACCATGTCCAGGATGTACCACCATCCCGGCAGCTTTATTTACGACCAGCAACTCCTCATCTTCATAAACAATATCGAGTGGAATATCTTCAGGTGTTAGCAAAAGTTCGTATGGCGGGTGCTCAAAGAGAACTTTTACCTCATCTCCAGGTTTCACTTTATAATTTTGCTTAACCGCGGATCCATTTACCCATATATGCCCTGCTTTAGCCGCTTGTTGAATTTTGTTCCGAGTGGCATTCTCAATAAAATTCATGAGGAATTTGTCTACCCGTAAGGGCTCCTGTCCGGAAGCGGCATGAAATACATAGTGCTCAAATAAAGAATCGTCTTGAGCTTCGGGCGACGGATTAGATTCCATGACTATTGGGAGTCGGCTTTGATCTGTGCTCTTGACGGAATGACGCCATTTCCACAAACCAATTCTATCTTTGAAGTTTTAGGCACTTTGTCGCCTTCATTGATACGTTTGCCCTTATACTTTATGTAGTAGACCATATCTTTTCCCAATTGGTCAATATAGGTCACTCTTGCTACATCGAGACCTACGGCTCTGAGCATGGAAGTGGCATTACGCTGGGTGACCTGAATGATCTTGGGAACTGTCACTTTCTTGTAACCTGAGGGATTCACAGTTACATAGATCTTCCGATGTTTCTTGACTTTATTTCCTGCCGGCGGGTTTTGTTCGATAATTGAGAATCGGGGATAATCCGGGTTAAAATTGGCTGAATCTAAAACCTCATAGCGTAAATCCGCTTCCTCGATAACTTCCCGCATGTCCATAACCGATAGTTTTGCGAGATCAGGAACCTCTACAAAGTTGCCATGATGCGTGCTTTGTTTCAGCCATTGCAAAGCCAGTACAACTATCACTATTCCAAATACAATTGCCACGGCAAGATTGACCAACAACGCTTTACTTTTAATGAATCGCCATAATTGCTTCACGGACTTCGACTTTTTTTAGCGTGTCAAAGATATAAAATGGCAGGCTTATGACCTCTAAATCTTCGTTAAATGGAAGGATGGCATCACCGATTCTTTTTTGTTGTTAGCGAATTCTTGATATTTGTTGCCGAAGGAGCAGTTAATCTCCAAAATAAATGAAAAAGAACATTGCCATACTAATGGGAGGGTATTCCAGCGAATATGATATCTCCATAAGAAGTGGAAATGTTGTTTCCCGCAACCTCAACCCGGAATTATATGAGGTATATGAGGTTATCATATCCAAAGAATCATGGTATGTAGATCTGGGAGATGGAAAATCGGTTCCCATCAACAGGCATGATTTTTCTTTTGCTTCAGGTGCGGATACGATTCATTTTGATTGTGTTTTTAATGCCATTCACGGAACACCAGGTGAAGATGGGCTTATGCAAGCTTATTTTGAACTTCTAGGAATTCCACAAACCAGCTGTGGTTGCTACCAGGCAGCTCTGACATTTAATAAGCGTGATCTGCTTAAAGTACTTCAGTCTTATGATATACCAGCAGCGCGTTCCTATTCTTTAAATCAGGGAGATCCGATCGATAAGGCAGCAATCATTGACACGGTGGGACTGCCATGTTTTGTTAAAGCAAACCGGGCTGGAAGCAGCTATGGTATTACCAAGGTATATGAAATAGGAGATTTGGAAGCAGCTATAGATCATGCATTCACAGAAGACCACCAGGTGTTGATAGAGGCCTTTCTGGAAGGTACAGAAGTTTCTGTTGGGGTCATTACCCTTAATGGTGAAACCACTGTTCTGCCTGTTACCGAGATCGTATCGGAAAATGACTTCTTTGATTTTGAAGCCAAATACCAGGGAGCTTCCGATGAAATTACACCTGCCCGAATTAGCCAGGTACAACTACAAAATGTGCAGGCGATCGCTAAAAAAGTTTATGATCTTTTAGAGATGAAAGGATATACACGCAGCGAATTTATATTTAAAGGCGATACGCCCTATTTGCTGGAAGTCAATACAACACCCGGACTAACGGAAGAGAGTATTCTCCCAAAACAAGCAGCAGCGGCCGGGCTATCGCTCAGGGAGCTCTTTGAAAGTTCAATCATTGAGGCATTGAGAAAATAAGTACCTTTAATCAGCATATCCTAAGTACATGAAACGCGCAATTTTTCCTGGCTCTTTCGATCCCATAACACTCGGTCATTATGACATTATCAAACGGGGGATTTCCTTATTTGATGAATTGGTCATCGCCATTGGGGTTAATACAGATAAGAAATATATGTTTTCTCTGGAGGACCGCATGAAATTTGTATCCGAGGCGTTTAAGGACGAATCCAAGGTATCGGTGGTTTCTTATGAAGGTTTGACGGTTGACTTTGCCAAGGAAAAGGATGCCCAGTTTATTTTAAGAGGCTTGAGAAATCCGGCAGATTTTGAGTTTGAAAAAGCAATTGCACACACAAACCGACGACTTTCGGATATTGAAACTGTGTTTCTGCTTACCTCCTCCGGGAAGTCATACATCAGTTCCTCTATCGTAAGAGATGTAATTAAGAATGGGGGCGATTACTCACTTTTAGTGCCCGATTCTGTGAAAGCATAGACATAATGAAGTCGACAGCCATCCCATTTTAGTCGAAAATCAATCATGAAAAGACTGATACTTATTCTAACCATAGCAGGTTTTCTTTCTTGTGAATCTGTACCAGAAGAAAAATCAGAGGTTTTTAAAACATACTTTGAGTTAACGGAAGAGCAGGAGACCCCGCCCTATGAAGAGGTGATCTCTTTCTACAAAGAGCTCGCAAGGGAATATGCTTCTGTCAATATTCAGACTATCGGTGAGACAGACAGCGGGTATCCGTTACATATTGTCACATTTAATCCCGAAGCGGATTTTAACTTCCAGCGCATAAGGGAAGATAAATTGATACTGCTGATCAATAACGGAATTCATCCGGGGGAAAGTGATGGTATAGATGCCAGCATGCTTTTGTTTCGCGATTTTGCTACAGAAAAGATCAAGGCCCCGGAAGGCACTGTAGTGGTCGCCATTCCTGTGTATAATATTGGCGGAGCGCTCAACAGAAATTCAAGCACAAGGGTAAATCAGAATGGCCCAAAGGAATACGGATTCAGGGGGAATGCCAGAAATTATGACCTCAACAGGGATTTTATTAAGAATGATACAAAGAATGCCAGGTCCTTTGCCCGTATCTACCATCTGGTGCAACCCGATGTATTTATAGATACCCATGTGAGCAATGGCGCTGATTATCAATACACGCTTACACATCTGTTTACCCAACATGATAAATTGGGAGGTGATTTGGGAGCCTTTGTCGATAATACATTCAGACCCCAACTGGAGGTCGCACTCAGTGAAGAAGGATGGGACATGACTCCATATGTGAATGTCTTTAACAGGCCACCACAAGAAGGATTCTCAAAATTCCTTGACCACCCTCGATACTCGACCGGGTATACAGCGCTTTGGCATACCTTGGGATTTATGATCGAAACGCATATGCTCAAGCCATATCCCAAAAGGGTTTGGGGAACCTACGAAGTTTTGAAACAAGCTATTGCGCTTTCAGACCAGCATAAGGATACCATCAAAGAATTGCGACAGAATATGCGTGACTTGTTGCAGTCTATATCCCACTACCCGATCCGTTGGGCATTGGACAGTACAAAGATATCACGACTCAACTTTAAAGGGTATGAATCTGAAAGGGTATTAAGTGAGGTGACCGGATTGGAGCGTCTCAAATATGACCGTTCTAAACCCTTTACAACCTATGTAGCCTTATATGATGGCTATAAAGTCATTGATTCAATCGCAATCCCTGAGGGTTACATTATACCAAAAGGATGGGAACACATACTGGATTTGATGAGTAGCAATGGCATAGAGTCTCGGCTTATCAATAAGGATACACTCATGGAACTTGAAGTGTATACCATTGATTCATATGCTACATATTCCTCAGCTTATGAAGGCCATTACCCGCACTATAATACGAGGGTAAAACCTAGAATGAGCAGGAAGCAGATTCATGCAGGAGATCACTTTATCCCGGCACAGCAACCCGGCATTAGATACCTGCTGGAAACACTGGAACCCGGATCAAATGACTCATTTTTTAACTGGAATTTCTTCGATGCGATTCTTCAGCAGAAAGAAGGTTTTTCACCTTATGTATTCGAAGATCTGGCATACGATTTTTTACAAGCCAATGATAGTATTGCTAAATCATTTAAACAAAAGAAAGAAGAAGATGAGGCTTTTAGGAATAATGGGTATGCCCAATTGAGGTGGATCTACGAACGTACTGATCACTATGAGGAGGCGCACCGTCAATACCCTGTTTACAGAGTTCCCAGTTCTGGGCAGTAGCCGATATTCAAGCGTACCCAAATAACATACGGATATTCACATAGGAGTTTTCAAGAGCTTTTTGGATCTTCTTGGGGCCCATCCATTTTACCTTAGCTATTCCCTCGCTTTTTTGCCCTTTTAATTTGCCGTCATAGGAAGTTTTCATAGCAAACCAATGTACCTCTTTTAACCTATAAGTGCCCCCGCTTTTGAAGATATGATACGTTGTTTTTAAGTGGTTCTCTAATTTAAGGCCCTTAACTCCTGTTTCTTCTTCAACCTCGCGAATCGCTGCTTTTTCAAGAGATTCTCCTTTCTTTAATTTCCCTTTGGGCAGGTCCCATTTATCATTCCGATAAATGAAAAGTACTTTCCCTTTTTTATTCGTGACTACACCTCCGGCTGCTACCTGTAACGGTATTTTTTTTGTGAATTTCTTTAGTATCTCTTCGTGGTTGGGATGATATATATAGGCTTGTTTCAGTTTCTTGTTCGCCAGTGCATCAATAGCCGTTTGTATAGCATTCCCATTTAGCATATAGTAGTCCTGGTGGTTTGTGTCGGAAAGGTCGCTGGTGAGTATGAGGAGTGCATCTTTTACGAAAACTTTATACATTTGCGACATGATTTTTGATTCGGAAACCGCTTCACGCACAGCAGAACTCCTCTTACAAATTAATGCAATTAAACTGAGACCCGAAAATCCATTCACATGGGCTTCCGGATGGAATTCACCCATCTACTGTGATAACCGGATCATCCTCTCTTATCCTCCAATTCGCAACTATATACGCGAAGAAATGAGTAAGCAGGTTGAGGCTCTCTATGGCAAGCCCAATGTGATCGCCGGAGTGGCTACAGGGGCTATTGGCATAGGGATGTTAGTGGCAGAATATATGGGGCTACCCTTTGTCTACGTGAGACCGAAAGCCAAGGAACACGGCAGACAAAATCAAGTCGAAGGCATGCTGGAACCTAATGCCCATGTTGTGGTTGTTGAAGACCTTATCAGTACAGGCA
>JAHHLF010000263.1 GCA_018679315.1 Bacteroidia bacterium
GAATAAGGCTCATTGATAATATCACACTGTAATTTTTACCTTTGTCCCATGCTAATTGAAGTAGTAAAATCTAAGATTCACCGTGTTAAAGTCACGGGCGCCGACCTAAATTATATTGGCAGTATAACCATAGATGAAGATCTAATGGATGCAGCGAATATTGTAAAAGGTGAGAAGGTCCAGATCGTGAATAACAATAACGGAGAGCGACTGGAAACTTATGTGATCCCTGGAGCTCGAGCTAGTGGTGAATTAACCCTGAATGGTGCTGCCGCAAGAAAAGTCCAGGTGGGCGATATCCTGATCATTATCAGCTATGCCCAAATGGATATTGAAGAAGCCAGATCATTCAATCCTTCCCTGGTATTCCCTAACGAAGAGAACAATTTGCTAAACTGATCTTGAATCGACGGCTAAAAAGAAACCTAAAAACTTTTCTTCCTATTCTTTTAGGAATATTCCTGGTATGGTATTCCTATTCCATCACCTCAGCAGAAGATCGCGCACAAATATTTAAATACATCAAGGAAGCCAATATTAGTTGGGTATTACTCTCAATTTTTATTGGTATGCTCAGTCATATTTCACGTGCATTTCGTTGGAATTATTTACTGGAGCCCCTGGGATATCGTCCAAAATTGATCAACAATGTCATGATCATATTAATGGCCTATCTGACCAATTTAGGCATACCAAGATCAGGAGAAATACTGCGAGCCACGGCTTTGGCGACCTATGAAGACGTGCCCTTCGAAAAAGGATTCGGTACCATTGTCACTGAACGGGTCATTGATGTCTTAATGTTGCTTCTGATCATGATCATAGCCCTTATCTCTCAAACAGATATAATCATGGGCTATCTAAATGAACATGGGCTAAACTTGACTATGTCGCTCATTGCCATAGCTGTTGCCGTGTTACTGGGTTTTCTGGCACTGATAATCCTCCGTCGTTCTACGCACAGAATAGCGTTAAAACTAAAAGGTTTTATCAGGGGTTTATTGGATGGGATTCTTAGCGTCTTTAAGATGAAGCATAAATGGTCTTTTATCGCACACACTTTCTTTATCTGGGGGGCTTATATTTTAATGTTTTGGGTGATCAAATATACCGTGCCGGAAACTATAGGCATAACATTTGGTGAATTACTGGTCGCCTTTATTGCCGGGGCTTTCGCCATGACGGCCACCAATGGCGGTTTGGGCTTGTATCCTATTGCCGTGAGTGCTTCCCTGGCGATTTTCGGAATAAGTGATGCCTCGGGTGATGCTTTTGGATGGATCATGTGGATCTCACAAACCCTCATGGTTGTTCTTTTTGGCGCAATATCTTTTCTTCTCCTTCCGTTATGGAACAGGAGCAAATAGCTCTTCAAAATCCTGCCATCATGAAAAATATCCTTCTAGTTATTTTCAGCCTCTTCTTCGGATTTGGACTTCAAGCCCAGGTATCTGAAGAAGTCTTTGAATCTTTTAAGCTTCAGGAAAGGCGAAAGATCAAATATTATATCCCTGAAAATTATGATGAAAGCAAGAAATATCCTCTGGTAGTTGTCCTCGATGGGGAGTATCTATACGACCAGGTGTTGGCCGTATCAAAATACTACAGTGAATTTCACGGGATGCCAGAATCTATTGTCCTGGGTATTTTTCAAAAAGAAGACGATAACAGATGGAAAGATTGCGCCTATGACGAAGTTTCCGGTTTACCCACAGAACAGGGAAGTGCATTCTTTGAGTTTCTAGGAATGGAAGTAATAGCTTTTATAGCAACTACTTATAATGTTGCTCCTTTCAAAGTTTTTGTCGGATATGACATCACGGCAAATTTTGGGAACTACTACTTGTTCAAGGACCGTTCCTTATTTGATGCGTTTATCAGCATTTCGCCCTATTTGGCTCCAGAAATGGAATCTCGTATTCCGCAACGCCTGTCTGAAATGGATCAAAAGATATTTTATCATCTGATCGTAGAAGGAGAGAAAAGCAAGAACAAATCTCAGATAATGGATCTGCATAAAAACCTTGCGACGATCAATCGTGAGAATATTCAATATTATTTCGATGAATATCCGGAAGCAGATCAAACCTCCGTAGTGGCTTACGGTTTCGGTAAGGCCTGGGATACTACTTTTAAGATCTTTAAGCCGATTAGCCCGAAAGAGTACAAAGAAGATATTCTCAGCTCCGAAGAGCCGGTTTTTACCTACCTGGAGAATAAATATGATGCCATTGAGCAATTATTCGGATTTCGAAAGTCGGTAGAGCTAAATGATATCATGGCTATCTATGCGGCAAGTCGCAAAAAGGAGGATTTTGAATCCTTGAAACCGCTTTCTGAGCTTTGTAAACGTGAGTTCCCGGACAGTATGTTAGGCTTTTATTTTGAAGGGGAATACTACGAGCAGATGGGGGAACCCAAGAAAGCCATGCGCACATTTGAAAAGGCATTCCAGATGGAAGAGATCGATTTCCTTACTAAGGACATGGCCTTGGATAAGATCGATGCCATCAAAGCCGATTTCGGGTATTAAATCCCTTTGAATTTACAGTAAGCCGCTCTATCTTTAGCCTCTACCTTACCTGTAGATGGCTAAAACTAAAACAGCTTTTTTTTGTCAGAATTGCGGCAGTCAATTTCCCAAATGGATTGGGCAGTGTTCTGCTTGCAAAGAATGGAATACTGTAGTTGAAGAAGTGGTTCAAAAGCAGGAAGACGCTTCCTGGAAAGAAAGTCAAAAAACTACTTCCAAACGGGCCAAAGCCCTCCCTTTGCATACTATTACAGCACAAGCGGATGATCGCATGACCCTTTCCGATCAGGAATTCAACCGTGTCCTTGGTGGAGGCCTGGTTCCTGGCTCAGTAACCTTGCTCGGCGGAGAACCCGGCATCGGGAAAAGTACGCTCCTACTTCAACTTGCCCTAAAAACAACCTATCGTACTTTATATGTTTCAGGGGAAGAAAGTGCACGGCAAATAAAAATGCGTGCAGACAGGATCCGTGAGGGAGAGAGTCCTTGCCATGTGCTTACCGAAACAAATACACAGCAGCTTTTTCATCAAGTCGCCAATATAGAACCCGATCTCCTGGTGATTGATTCTGTACAAACTTTACAATCGGAAAAAATTGATGCTGCAGCAGGTAGCATATCCCAAATACGTGTATGCACAGCAGAACTTATCCAATTTGCTAAAGAAACGGCTACGCCGGTTATTCTTATTGGGCATATTACAAAAGATGGTCATATTGCAGGACCCAAGATCCTGGAACACATGGTGGATACCGTACTTCAACTGGAAGGCGACCGGCACCATGTCTACAGAATCTTGCGTGTTCTTAAAAACCGGTTTGGCGCCACTTCTGAACTTGGGATCTATGAAATGCAAGCCACCGGAATGAGAGAAGTTCAAAATCCGTCTGAACTATTGATCTCCACCCATGACGAAGATCTTAGCGGCACAGCCATTGCGTGTACTATTGAAGGGCTCCGGCCATTAATGATAGAAATCCAGGCCCTTGTAAGTACGGCAGTCTATGGTACACCACAACGATCTACTACCGGTTTCCCGGCTAAAAGATTGAATATGCTTTTGGCCGTTCTCGAGAAAAGAGCCGGCTTTAAATTAGCAGCCAAAGATGTTTTCCTGAATATTACCGGTGGGATATCCATTGATGATCCTGCCCTAGACCTGGCTGTGATCATTGCCATCCTGTCTAGTAATTTCAATATTCCGATACCGAGAGGATATTGTTTTGCTGGAGAAATAGGTTTAGCAGGAGAGATCAGGCCGGTACAGCACGCAGACAGGCGAATTGCCGAAGCTGAAAAACTAGGATTTACAACATTTTTTACTGCTAAGGCAACGACAACCTCTTCTCCCAAAAAAGGTCTGAAAATTAAGAAGGCTGGTAAGATAGAAGACCTCCTCACTTCTTTGTTTGGCTAACATTACTGTAGCGAAGAATTCAATATATTTATAGGATAGCAAATGCAGAATAGTATGAAAAAATATTTCGTAGCACTTTTTCTGGGCATAAGTCTGATAGCGTGCAAAAGAACCCATCAGGAAGTACATGAGGTTCACAGTTCTGAGAGTACATATTTGAGTTTTGAAAACAGGGATGATCG
>JAHHLF010000273.1 GCA_018679315.1 Bacteroidia bacterium
CTTGAAGACATCATTGATACAGGCCGCACACTGCAGGAGCTGGTACACTTATTTGCGAATACCAACGTTAAAGAATTTAAGATTGTGAGCCTGTTCTATAAATCGGAGATCTATAACGGTGAATACGCGATCGATTACTTTGGGATGGAAATTCCGAATAGCTTTATCGTAGGATATGGCTTAGACTACAAAGAACAGGGAAGAAATCTTAAGAATGTTTATGAACTACACCCAGATCAGATGATAAATCTAGTGCTATTTGGTAAGCCGGGAGCCGGTAAAGGAACACAAGCTACCTTCTTGAAAGATCAATATTCACTTATTCATATTTCAACCGGAGACGTATTCCGTTACAATATCAAAAATAAAACAGAGCTGGGGCAACTCGCACAGTCTTATATGGATAAGGGCGATCTGGTTCCCGATGAGGTGACGATCAAGATGCTGCGGGATGAGGTAGAAAATCATCCGGAGGCTAATGGTTTTATTTTTGATGGTTTTCCCAGGACAGTAGCACAGGCACAGGCACTGGACAATCTTATGGAATCCAAGGAGATGAAGATCAATGCAACGATCGCCCTGGATGCTGATGAGGAAGTTCTTTTAGAACGTCTTCTTACTCGCGGTAAGGAAAGTGGCCGCCCTGACGACCAGGATGAAGATCGCATCAAAAACCGCTTTGAGGAATACAATACGAAAACTGCACCTTTACAAGCCTTCTACGAATCACAAGGAAAGTTCCATAGCATCAATGGTGTTGGCGCTATAGAAGAGATCACGAAAAGAATAAAAGGGGTGATCGAAGGCCTACGCCTTGTAGAGCAATAAGAAGCAATCTAATTCTCCGGAATGGGAGTACGTCCCATTTAAATTTGCAGCCATGACTGAAGGGAATTTTGTTGATTATGTAAAGATTCAAATATCCTCAGGAAAGGGAGGACAAGGTTCTGCACATCTCAGACGGGAAAAATATGTCGCCAGAGGCGGACCTGATGGAGGAGATGGGGGTCGCGGTGGACATATCATTCTACGAGGCAATAATGACCTGTGGACACTGCTCACATTTAAATTTAAGCAACATTTTAAGGCCGGACACGGTGAGCATGGCAGTAAAAGCAGGAGCACCGGGGCAAATGGAGAAGATGTGTATATAGATGTACCCCTGGGTACCGTCGTACGGAATGCTGAGGATAACAGCATATTATTTGAAATTACCGAGGATAAGGAAGAACGTATAGTACTAAAAGGAGGTTTAGGAGGACGTGGTAACTGGCATTTTAAAACAAGCACAAACCAAACTCCCAGATATGCTCAGCCGGGCTTACCCGGAGAAGAAATGAGCCTTACGCTTGAGCTAAAAGTATTGGCCGATGTAGGATTAGTAGGCTTTCCGAATGCCGGTAAATCGACGCTACTCTCCGTATTAACTTCGGCAAAACCGAAAATTGCCGATTACGAATTCACTACCCTTAAACCCAATCTTGGGATCGTAAAATACAGGGATTTCAGGAGTTTCGTAATGGCCGATATACCGGGCATCATTGAAGGGGCTTCAGAAGGGAAAGGGTTAGGACATTACTTCCTCAGACATATAGAACGCAACGCTACCTTGTTGTTCCTTATCCCGGCAGATAGCAAAGATATCAGTCAGGAATACGAAATACTCCTGAATGAGCTCAGGAAATACAATCCGGAAGTTTTAGATAAAAACAGGCTGGTGGCGATTTCAAAATCCGATATGCTTGATGAGGAATTGATGGAAGAAATGAGCAAGGAATTAGAGGGAGCTTTTGGCGGTATTCCCTATATGTTTATTTCGTCTGTTACCGGCTATGGAATGGATGAACTCAAAGACAGATTGTGGACACAACTCACCGAAGCTCCATAAAAAAAAAACGGATGAGTCTCGTCATCCGTTCTTATAATTACTTTCTTTTATTAAGCTCTTAAGAGATCCTGATATTTATCCTTGTAGCCAAAGAGTACGGCAACGTTCAAGATAATTAAGATCAATGCACCCATAATATTACCAGGATCCAAGGTGGCATGGAATAGGACGGCATTTACAGAAACACTCATCAAAATAAGAGCCATAAGCGCTCCATATTTGTTAAAGATCAAAGCTAAGCCAGAGAGTATCTCAACTAGGGCCACAACCATCAAGGTTTTAGTGCTCATTAATGCGCCAAAGTATGTAGCAGCATCTCCTGTAGGTGCGTCCATAGGAATAAACTGAAAAAATTTATTCAATCCGAAGATCAGAACAAAGAGTCCCAAGAGTATTCGGAGGACCATAAAAACTTTTGAATTCATAGGTTTGAATTTTGTTGTTAGATCTTAAAAATAACAAGAATTAAGGGGAAAGACGACCCCATTCTATATTTTTCCAAAACATAATCCGAGGGTATTTAGTGACAATCGCAGCCCTACTGTGTATCTTTGGCGACAAATTTTAGGCGCTATGCGTGTACATTTTATAGCTATAGGGGGAAGTGCCATGCACAACCTGGCCCTGGCACTTCATCATAAGGGTTATGAAGTAAGCGGGAGTGATGATGTCATCTTTGAACCTTCTAAAAGCAGACTCGAAAAAGTCGGCCTGCTACCTGCTAAGATGGGCTGGGATAAGGCAAATATTCATGAGGAAATAGATGCTGTTATCCTGGGTATGCACGCCAAAGCGGATAATCCGGAACTATTAAAAGCGAAAGAACTCAGCATTCCGATCTATTCCTATCCTGAATTCCTATACGAGCAATCCAAAAATAAAACGCGGGTCGTAATTGGTGGCAGCCATGGTAAAACAAGCATAACCTCTATGATCCTTCACGTGCTTCATTACCATGGGAAAGAGGTAGACTTTATGGTAGGCGCCCAGTTGGAAGGTTTTGACCGAATGGTAAAACTCACTCATGAAAATGATTTTATGCTGCTTGAGGGCGATGAATACCTCTCCTCGGCCCTTGACCGCAGGCCTAAGTTTCATTTATACAAGGCAAATATTGCGCTGTTAAGTGGGATAGCCTGGGACCATATTAATGTATTTCCAACCTGGGAAAACTATGTAGACCAATTCAAGATCTTCCTGGAAAGTATTGTTGAAGGCGGGAGCATCACTTATAATGTTGAAGATCCAGTTGTGAAACAGATCGTAGAAGCATCTGAGCGCCCGATACGTAAGATCCCCTATCAAACCCCGGCCTATCATATAGCGAATGGGACTACTTATCTGGAAACCCCGGAAGGACCCTTACCAGTAGAGATCTTTGGAAAACACAATATGAACAATTTGGCAGGAGCCAAATGGATATGTCAGCATATGGGCCTTGATGAGGAGGCCTTTTACGAGGCTATTCCCTCTTTCAAAGGGGCGTCTAAACGTTTGGAAAAATTGGCGGATAACGGAGATACAGTGATCTTTAAAGATTTTGCGCATTCTCCCAGCAAGGTGAGGGCTACTACACAGGCCGTTAAAGATCAATATCCGGATAAAAAATTGATCGCCTGCCTGGAGTTACATACATATAGTAGCCTGAATGCCGAGTTCTTAAAAGAATACAAGGAGACTTTGGATTCAGCTGATCTGGCATGTGTGTATTATTCTCCGGAATCTTTAAAGATAAAACGATTGGATCCCATAAATGCCGAGCAGATCAAAAATTCGTTTGGCCGGGAGGATCTGGTGACTTACACAGAACCGGATTCCTTCAGGGAATTCCTGAAGACAGAAGAGTTGTCCAATTCTGTTCTACTGATGATGAGCTCCGGAAATTACGGTGGCTTGGACCTTCAGGAACTGATTCTTACCAAGGTTAATTAAGTTAAAAAGGAGGTTTACACCCCAAACTGCCTGAGGTGATGATCCAAATGTTTGTATTCCATCATGCCCCATTGATCGTGAGTTAAGTGCCCAAACAAGGGATGTGGCTGCCACTCTTTCCTTTCCCGGGTTTCATAGCATGCATGTACCAGCGATTTTAAGTTGGTCATTTCGGTCTGAAAGTCTTTTTCCTCTGTAGCCTTTGCAATAGGCGAAGTTGGGAGCCCTTTTCGCCAGGGTTTATCATTGTACAAGGATTTTTTAAAGAACCAACGCACCAATGGGTTGCCATTCTTCCCTGAATTAGGCTTGTTTTTCACAGCCACTTCTAGGGGCACCTGGCAATGCCAGACCATTTGTCCCACAGACATTTTTCCCCATTTTCGCTGGCTGTCTTCAGTCAACTGGTCAAGTCGGTTCAATACTTCCTTATATGCAGATACTTCAAATAGGGATTTCATTTATGCTCATTTAGTTGCAGGTAAAATACAGCAAAAAAGGAGTTATTTGTCTTAAAAGCGCTCAAAAATATAGATCACATGGCCCTTAAAGACTGGCCTACTGAAGACAAACCCAGGGAAAAACTAATCGCAAACGGCAGTACGTTCCTTACTAATGCTGAACTATTGTCAATTCTCTTAGGTTCGGGTAGTCGTGAGAAGACTGCCCTGGATCTAAGCAAACAAGTTCTCTCTGCAACCGGTAATAAATTACATGGTTTGCTCTCAATGAGCAGGAACGAACTATTAAAATTCAAGGGCATTGGAGAGGCCAAAGCCGTGACGATCCTTGCAGCTATTGAATTGGGGAGACGAATGCGATCAGAACCAATTGATAAAAAATATGCCGTACATGAGAGTCATTCTGCCTATCAGATACTACACCCAAAGATCGGGCACCTGCCACATGAAGAGTTTTGGATCCTTTATTTGAATAATTCTAATACGCTAATATGCAGCGAGTTGCTAAGCAAAGGAGGGATTACCGGAACCTTGGTAGATATCAGGCTTGTCCTTAAGAAAGCACTGGAATATGGAGCTGTAGGCCTGATCGTTGCCCATAACCATCCATCTAATCAATTAAAACCGAGCAAAGCCGACTTAGACCTCACTCAAAAAATAACAAAAGCAGCCAGAAGCATAGATATAAAACTGCTGGATCATCTTATTATCACTGAGACTTCTTATTTTAGTTTCGCCGATGAAAATTTAATCTGAATGCTGCTCATATATACCCACAAGAAAACTCCCCGACTCACCTATGTGTTAAAGCAAGTTTTGCAGCGTATTCTTGGGCTTGAGTTTACTATAACTACACGTATAGAAGATTTTATCAAACATTCGGGGCCAAAGATCACCTATACAACCAAGCCCTTACAAAATGAGTTTTTCATACAGAGTCATCCTTTACTTTTTGACGAAGGGATACAGGAATATGAAATAAAGGTGCGTCCCTGGGACGATCTTCCCACATTTTTTCCCACAGTCAAATCAAATGTCATTCCGTTTGACCTTTTTGCTGCGAGTTTCTTTCTTCTTACAAGGTACGAGGAGTATCTACCATTTAAGCCCGATCAACATGGTAGGTTTCCGGCAACTTCCAGTGTGGCACATAAGCACGATTTCCTCCACCTTCCCCTGGTCGATGTTTGGGCATGGAAGTGGGTAGAAATCCTAAAGGAAAAATTTCCTGAAGTGACTCCAATAAAAAACCCCGTGCAGTTTACGCCGGTCGTAAATGTGACCACCTCACATTGCTTTGCGCATAGAGGTGTGATACGTGGTTCAGCAGGATTGCTTATGGATCTGGGCTATTTTAAGCTGAGAAGAGTAGTAGACAGGATCGCAGTGGTTATTTTCAGGAAGAAAGACCCCTTTGATAATTTTGAAAAGCTAATTGGGGTATTAAAAAAGTTCAGGACTAAGGGCATTTTCTTTTTTCAATTCGCTGAGTATTCCAAACATGATAAAAATATTTCGACGGAAAACAACAAGTTTCGTTCCTTAATAAAATACGTGGCCGATTACGCCGAAGTGGGGTTGGCGGCTTCCTTTAGGTCCCAGACAGAAATGGCATTACTTAAGGATGAAAAAGAGCATTTATCAGCCGTAATACACAGGCCCATAAATTCTGTACGTTTGCGGTATAACCGCATAGAGATCCCATCTTCTTACCGCGACCTGATCGATGCAGAGATCACCCGAGATTATACCATGGGCTACACCCATTATATTGGTTTTAAGGCCAGTACGTGCACTCCGTTCTTTTTTTACGATTTGGGAATTGAGGCGCAACAACCCATAAAAGTACATCCTTTTGCAGTTCATGACTATGCCCTTCAGGGCCATTCGAAAATTGAAAAAATGCTCAGCGAGATAAGCAGTGCTGCCACTCAGGTAAGAAGGGTAGGGGGTAATTTTATTTTGCTGTTTTCCAATGAAAATCTGGGAGGATCACATCGGGTGAATTGGCTAGATCTTTATGAACGCGTTATCGAGCAATATCATGTTTAAAGAATCGATCACCGACATATTTTTTGACCTGGACCACACCTTGTGGGATTTTGAAAAGAACTCGAAACTTACATTCGAAAAGATCTTTGCCGATCATGAAGTAGCTGTGAATCTTCAAGATTTTCTTCATATTTATGTCCCGTTAAATCTGGCTTATTGGAAGATGTATCGGGAAAATAGGATCAGTAAACCTGATCTGCGCTATCAGCGATTACGCAGGACATTTGATGCGTTGGATTTTGGTATTGAGGATCATTTGATCAACACCTTGTCAAAAGAATATATAGCTTATCTCTCGAGTTATAACCACTTGATATCCAACTCAGTTGAAGTTTTAGAATATCTCTATCCAGGCTATAATTTACATATCATCACGAATGGCTTTCAGGAGATACAACACAAAAAACTACAAAACGCACGGATCGAACATTATTTTGACATTATTGTTAATTCGGAAATGGCAGGGGTTAAAAAGCCCAATCCACGGATATTTATGCTGGCTTTGGAAACGGCAAAAGTAAGGCCGGAAAAGGCATTGATGATCGGTGATAATTTGGAAGCAGATATCCTTGGTGCTCAGGCCGTGGGTATTCGGGCACTTCACTACAACGCCCATAATGACCCGGTGCATGATCATTGTACAATGATCCATGATTTGATTGAAATAAAATCCTATTTATAGAGTTATATAGGAAACGGCACCAAATGGCTGTTTTTAACACTATAGAACCTTAGTAGAAAGGAAAGGATTTGTCCTATGAAAACATTTATAATTTATCTTTTTGTAGTTGTCTTTGGTTGTCTTTCCGCCTGTGTTGAAAAACCAGACTTTGACCAGTTTGATGACATAGATGCGATACCTACGATTGATGCAAGCTTGATCTATGTTGAATCTCCGGAACGGATCATCAACCAGGCAGCAGGATTTAACTTCTACTCCCAGGACTTTATTTTTGATCCCTTTAATGAAGATTTTGTTCAGGAACGTCTGGTAGATGCCATTATTAGATATGAGGTAGACAATACCACCTCTAAACCCTTGGATTTTACGGTAGAATTATTAGATGCAGGAGACAATGTGCTTGACACCGAAAATTTTAATATTCCGCCAGAGCCATCCCCTGTTTTGATTCGGGAAATTACGTATGGACCCGGAGGGCGTCCACTTGATATACTTCGCAATACGGTAACGGTCAGACTTAGTGCCACGAATTTAGGAGATAATACCAGTGTTTCTTCTTTACCTGATCCAAAGGTCATTATTCGTTCCAGTGCACGATTCAGGATACGCCTTAAATGAGAATAAGAACAGTCTTCATAGTAACCATTTTGGTAATTCATGGGTTGGCAATAGGTCAAAACAGGGAAATACTCTATGATTTCGACGAAATACCCGGAGCATTAATGCTGAATCCGGGAATGAAAATGTCGTATCAATGGTATGCCGGTGTTCCCGGCCTCTCCGGTATCGGAATAAACGCAGGGACAAGCGGGGCAACTGTGCATGATATTTTTGCTGATGATGGTGTGGACATTAATCAAAAGATCAGGGAACATGTGCTAAATGGAATGACTAAGAGGGATGAACTCAGCGGAACTTTCCAGGTAAATTTACTTCAGGGTGGATTCAGGGCTGCCAATAATACACGCAACTTTTATTCATTTGGCTGGTATCTTGAAGGGGATGCAATAGGATATTGGCCTAAAGATCTGGCAGATCTGGCATGGGATGGGAATGCAGATCAATTAGGAAGGCGATTTGATCTGGGCCATTTGAAAACCAGGGGGGAGTTATTGAGTGTATTTCACTTTGGAATAAATCATATCTATAACCCCAAATTAATTCTTGGTGCACGCGCCAAGATCTATTCCATTCCGCTACATATGGCTTCCTCAAATAATCAGGGCCATTTTGTCACAACTGCCGGACAAAACAATATTTTCTCGCATACATTAGTAGCAGATATGCTGGCGCGTTCATCTGGATTCAATGAAATTAGAGATGCGCTTGATGACGATACTGTAGATGAACTAACTGAAGTTCGTAAGATCCTTACCAAGCGATCCCTCTTAGGCGGGGATCTCGGCTTTGGATTAGATTTGGGCTTTTCTTATGACCTTAATGAATCCTGGGTACTAACAGGTAGCTTGTTGGATCTGGGCATTAGTTTTCACAGCACAGATCCCTGGAATTACACCTTAGAAGGAAATGCCACCACTGAAGGCGTAGAAGTAATACTTCCGGATGCACTTGCTGATCCGGATGCGGAATTTTGGGAAGATCTGGTAGATGATATTGATGGGTTGGTGCCTTTTCAAGAAAATAATGATTCTTACATTTCATTCAGGCCTACCAAGTTTTACGGTTCTGCCCGATATAATTTTGGCGAACCGCTCTCTAATGTAGGGGTTCGGTCTGCAGATTGTAATTGTACTGACCAGGCTGCCGGCAGTCGCAGGTTGATCACTTATACCAACAGTGCTGGTTTGCAAGTATTTGCTGTAAACAGACCCAGAGGCCCGCAAGCGGCTATCACCGCATTTTACACCCGTAGATTAGGAAGGCTTATGCAAGTAAAAGCCACATATACTGCAGATAAGTTCACCAAGACAAATTTAGGTTTAGGCGTAAATCTACAGGCCGGTCCCATTCAATTTTATGCAATGGTAGATAATCTTCTTGCTTTTCAAAATCTGGCAGATACTCAATATGCCTCTTTTCAAATAGGGTTAAATATTATATCTTGGGGGCGCTAATTAATGCAAAACTGAAGATGAAAAAAACTGTAGCAATGTTCCTGTTTATGGGGCTTTCCGTATTTTCTGCACAGGCGCAGCTGGACAATTATAAATATTTTGTTGTTCCAAAACGTTTTAATGCGTTTAAGGATATTAATCAACACCAGTCTTCTACACTTGTGAAGTTCTTATTGACGAAGTATGGGTTTGACCCGCTTTATGATGATGCCATTCCTGAAGAACTTTTTTTAAACAAGTGTTTGGGTCTGACTTCCCAGATCGAGGATAATTCTACATATTTACAGACTGTTGTGGCAATAGTATTCTACGATTGCAGGGGTCAGGAAGTTTTTCGTACTCAAGAGGGAAAAAGTAAGAACAAAGTCTTTAAGGAGGCCTACTCGGAGGCCATTCAGGAAGCCCTGCAAACTATGGCCATACTTACACATAATTATCAAGGGTCGGAACAGACTCCTGTTGATGCGCCAAAGGCAGTAGGAGCACCAGATCCTGTGGAAACTACTCCTGAAAAACAGATTGAATTCCCGGCGGCAGAACCAACTGCTGTTGCGGTAGTGGCAGAAGAAGCATCGGAGGCATTGGCAAAAGAAGAAGCATTACCTGGGGCCTCTTATTGGAAAGAAACAGCAAGCAATAATGGCTATATACTTACCTATCCAGAGGAGGAGCTGACATGGGTGATCATGAAGACTTCATCACCAGAAGTATTTATGGCCATTTCTACAACTAAACAAGGTGTGGCATTTAAAGGGGAGAAAGGCTGGAGGCTTGAATATTATTTAGGGGATCTACTAAAAGTAGAACACATACAGCTGGCAGATTAATAGCCGTACTTGTCTTTCCAACGTGCCTTAAGGAATTCGCGAATATTCTTCTCCCGATTACTATTTCCCGGTGTAAAAAACGAGGCACCATGAATTTCTTCAGGCAGGAACTCATGCGGCACAAAGTTTCCTTCATAATCATGAGCGTATTGGTACGCATCGCCATAACCCAACTCCTTCATAAGTTTGGTGGGTGCATTGCGGATAGACAGGGGTACGGAAAGATCACCGCTGTTTCTAACTTCAGACTGGGCATTTTTAATAGCTACATAAGAGGCATTGCTTTTAGGGGATGTTGCCAGATAGATGGCGCATTCGCTTAAAATAATTCGCGCTTCCGGGTATCCAATGGAAGCAACGGCCTGAAAAGTAGTATTGGCTAAAACAAGCGCTGTCGGGTTTGCCAGGCCAATATCTTCTGCGGCAAGTATTACAAGTCTTCGGGCAATGAATTTGACATCTTCCCCGCCTTCTACCATACGGGCTAACCAATAGACGGCCCCATTAGGATCGCTTCCGCGGATAGATTTAATAAAGGCAGATATAATATCGTAGTGCTGTTCTCCTGTTTTGTCGTAGAGCACAGTATTCTTTTGTACTTTCTGCAAGACGAGGTCATTGGTAATTGTGACCTTTTTTTTTGGTTCAGAGCTGACGAGAAGTTCAAAGATATTCAGCAATTTCCTTCCGTCTCCACCAGATAGTCTAAAAAGAGCCTCTGTTTCCTTCAGCTCTATCGACTTAGTCCGCAATTCTTCATCGCAGTCGATGGCCCTGTGGACCAATTTTTCCAGGTCTTCCTTTCCAAAAGGGTTTAGCGTATATACCTGGCATCTGGAGAGCAAGGCCGGTATTACTTCAAAACTGGGGTTCTCCGTAGTGGCGCCAATAAGCGTGATCCAACCCTTTTCTACAGCTCCTAGCAGGGAATCCTGTTGTGATTTGCTAAAACGGTGTATCTCATCAATGAAAAGGATCGGGCCTTTTGTTGTAAACAAACCGGATTGCTCCTTAGCTCTCTCAATGAC
>JAHHLF010000228.1 GCA_018679315.1 Bacteroidia bacterium
AGGCGCAGACACTTTGCTGTCTCAGATCATTGAAATGGTGAATCAAGCCAGTACATCCAAGGCCCCCATCCAAAAGCTGGCGGATGCAATATCCTCATATTTTGTTCCCATTGTTGTACTTATAGCCTTATTCACCTTCATCATTTGGGCATGGATAGGTCCGGAACCCGCCTATGTATATGCCTTGGTCAATGCTATTGCCGTGTTAATCATAGCCTGTCCGTGTGCCCTGGGTTTGGCAACGCCCATGTCTGTAATGGTTGGAGTAGGTAAAGGAGCGTTGTCGGGAATTTTGGTAAAGAATGCAGAAGCCCTTCAGATGATGAGCAAAGTAGATACCCTTATCATTGATAAAACGGGTACTATTACTGAAGGTAAACCCTCAGTTTTGTCGGTTGTTTCATTTTCAGGGGCATTAAACGAATTGGATGTTTTATCAAAGGCAGCTTCACTCAATCGAAGGAGTGAACACCCTTTAGGCCTGGCAATTGTTCACCATGCTGATGAACAGGGGGTCCTAACAAGGGAGATATCAAATTTTGAAGCCCATACTGGCAAAGGGGTGTCAGGCATGCTTGATGGGAAGCGTATCATGGCAGGTAACCAAAAACTTATGGAAGAAGCAGGGATTACAATTCCCGCAGATGCGGGTCAGCGCATGAGATCTTTCCAAGAAAAGGGCCATACAGTTCCATTAATTGCAATTGATAATGAAATAGTAGGATTGGTCGTCTTAGGGGATAAGATCAAAGCTAGCTCGAAAACAGCCATTTCATCCTTGAGAGAAAACGGAATCGATGTGATCATGCTAACCGGGGATCAAAGGGATACAGCAGCAGCTGTCGCGAGTCAACTGAGTTTGACTGATTTTAAAGCCGAATTGCTCCCACAAGATAAACTCGCCATTGTACGTGATTTACAAGAAGGCGGAAAAGTGGTTGCTATGGCTGGAGATGGGATCAATGATGCACCGGCTTTGGCCCAAAGTGATGTGGGAATTGCTATGGGTACAGGTACGGATGTAGCTATTGAAAGTGCTTCGATCACCCTGGTAAAAGGCGATTTAAAAGAAATTGTAAAGGCACGAAACCTCAGTAACAAGGTCATGAAGAATATTAAGCAAAACTTATTTTTTGCACTGATCTATAATACGATCGGTGTTCCTATTGCGGCGGGCATACTCTTTCCGGTATTCGGGATTTTACTCTCGCCTATGATCGCAGCGCTGGCAATGAGCTTTAGCTCTGTTTCAGTTATTGGTAATGCCCTTCGATTAAGAACAATGAATATATAAAGCATGGTAACAAGACAAGCAGCAAACTGGATACGTAAATCGCACCGTTATCTGGGAATATTCCTGGGGATCCAATTCTTTTTATGGACGATCAGCGGACTCTATTTCAGCTGGACGGATATTGATGAAATTCACGGTGATCACTTCAGGACGGAAGTGGAGCCGATTAAGCATACTCAATTAGCAGGCCTGAATGAATTAGATAATGAGATTTCTATTCAAAGCCTGGAATTACGAACAATCGGGCAACAACCCTATTATTGGATCAACAATGAGCAATTAGTACATGCACGGACAGGGGAGCGAAAATCGGAGATCTCACAAACAGAAGCCCTCGAAGAAGCAACCAGGCACATGAGATCCGATTTGAAAGTCTTGTCTGTAGACAAGCTTACAGAAACAGGAAAGCACCATGAATATAGAGGCCGGTCCTTACCGGCATACGTCATCAGTTATGACCATCCGGAAAATGTTAAGGCCTATATATCAGCACAAGATGGAATGTTTCAGCGGGTACGCTTTCGATCCTGGCGTTGGTTTGATTTCTTATGGATGACCCATACGATGGATTATGAAGGACGGGACAACTTCAATACAAACCTTCTGAGGGCCTTCTCGTTATTGGGCTTGATAACCATTATGAGTGGGTTTGTTTTGTGGTTTATTACTTCCAACACGATTAAACGTGTCTTAAATAGAAAAAATTAGGAATATGAAAAAGAATACAGTTTATATAGTAGCCGCCTTGTTCACAGGGCTTTTACTGGGCTATTTCTTCTTTAAAGGGGAACCGGAAACACATGCCCATGAGGAATCTACAACAGCAGGTATGGAGGAAGTCTGGACATGCTCTATGCATCCGCAGATCCGCCAACCGGAACCTGGAAGTTGCCCTATATGTGGCATGGACTTGATCCTGGCAGATAATGGTGGGTCTGGACTCTCAGAGGACCAATTCCGTATGACGGAGAATGCAATGCAATTGGCCAATGTACAAACAGAAGTTGTAGGTACAGCAGCCAGTGATGGACAGCAAATGCTCCTTTCCGGGACCATCCAGGAAAACGAGGAAACCAATACGGTACAAGTAGCATTTTTCAGTGGAAGGATCGAGAGACTTCAGGTGAATTTTACGGGCGAAACTGTTCGTAAAGGGACCCTACTTGGCCGAATTTATTCACCAGAGCTGGTCGCAGCACAGCAGGAATTACTAACGGCATCGGCCCTGAAGGAATCCCAGCCCCAGTTATACGATGCGGTTAAGAAAAAGTTGAAACTTTGGAAACTTACTGAGAGTCAGATCAAAAAAATTGAGGAATCTGGTGCCGTAATGGAAAATTTTCCAGTTTATGCCACTGTAGGGGGGATTGTTGAGGAAAAACTAGTTTCGGAAGGGGATTATGTTAAACAAGGGCAGCCCATGTTCAAGATCGCAAATTTGTCTTCGGTCTGGGCGGTTTTTGACGCCTATGAAAATCAAATTGCTTCTCTGAAAGTTGGCCAGTTGATTGAGATCAGGAGCCAGGCAATTCCCAATCGATCTTTCCGCTCCAAAATCTCATTCATCGATCCGATGCTTAATTCAAGTACCAGAACGGTAGAGGTACGTACTACGCTTCAAAACAAGGATGGAATATTCAAGCCCGGGATGTTTGTTGAAGGTCAAGTATCCGTAGACACTGGAACAAAATCTGAAACAATTACTATTCCTTCTTCCGCTGTATTATGGACCGGCGAGCGATCCGTAGTCTATTTAAAACCTAATCCACAAGAACCTGTATTCGAAATGCAGGAAGTGCAATTGGGATCAAAAATAGGTGATCGGTATGAGGTGATTGAAGGCCTTTCCAATGGAGATGAGATCGTTACCAACGGTACTTTCACCATAGACGCTGCAGCCCAATTGAAAGGCAAGAAGTCGATGATGAACAAGAGTGGGGGCAAAGTGATGACAGGGCATGAAGGACATGGGGCAGTGATCAGCCCGGTTTCTAACGGGTCAGATAATGACAATGGTTTTCAGAGAGAATGGGACAAACTTATCACAGTGTACTTGAAACTAACTGAAGCCCTGGTAGCATCTGATGCATCGCGCGCATTGGCTTCGGCCAACACATTTAAAAAAGAAATAGCCAATATGGATATAGGTCTGATCAAGAACACAGCAGACCATGACCAATGGATGGGTTTGATTAAAGAACTTGATGCATATGTTTCGGAAATTGCCGAAAAAGAAGATCTCAAACAACAACGTAAAAATTTTAAGCCTTTTTCCGCAACCCTGATCGAAGGTGTCGAAAAATTTGGGAGTGAGAATACATTATATAGTGTTTATTGCCCCATGGCGGATAACAACACGGGCGGATACTGGTTGAGTCTCAAAGATGAAGTAATAAATCCGTATTTTGGCTCTGCTATGCTCAATTGTGGCATCGTAAAGAAAAAACATAACTAGCTCATATCCAATATCGTGCAGCTCCGTTCTTCCACTCTAAAAATGATTATCCTGGGACTTACAATGGTGACTTTTAACCAGTGTGCGGCCCAGTCTCAATTAATAGAAGCAGAGGAAGAAACCGTGGTGACTGAGAATTTGCGGTACTATCTGTACTATCCAAAAGAATACGAGGAGCGGGAAGCGGATAAATTTCCATTGTTGCTTTTTCTTCACGGGGGCGGGGAGTCTGGACAAGAACTTGAAGCACTTAAAACCAATGGACCTCCTAAATTACTTGCGGAAGGGAAGCAGTTCCCGTTCCTGGTTTTGGCGCCACAGCATCCGCACCCTAAAAAATGGTGGAATATTCGTGCTGTGATGGAACTTTTGGAAACAGTGGTTGCAGAGAATCGGGTGGATCCCGATCGGATCTACCTTAGCGGATTGAGCAGGGGAGGCAGTGCAGCATGGGAACTAGTCGTTCAGTACCCGGATACCTTTGCTGCTATGATGGTCGTCTGTGGGATGACGCCAGTACCCTATGCGCATTGGATCAATAAAAAAATGCCTATCTGGGTCTTTCACGGTGCCCTTGATAAGGTGATTCCTGTGGATCATTCCGAAAAAATGGTAGCCAAACTTAAGGAAATGGGATATCCAGTTATCTTTACCCGATACGAAGATGTGGCGCACAATGCCTGGGAAAGGGCATATACCACAGAGGAGGTATATTCATGGTTTATGGATCAAAAGAAGCAAGATGAATAAGAGGAATTTGGCCCCTATTATGTGGACGCTAGTGCTTTTCCTGGGAATTTCATGGGTTCAAGCACAAGCAGAAACGAAACCCAGGAATATCATTTTTATCCTTACCGATGATCATCGCTATGATTTTATGGGCTTTACCGGGAAAGTTCCCTGGTTGGAAACGCCAAATATGGATGCCCTTGCAACCAATGGAGCCTATTTGCCCAATGCGTTTGTGACAACATCTTTGTGTTCTCCGAGTCGCGCTTCCATATTAACAGGTATGTACTCCCATGCCCATACGATTGTAGACAATCAAGCTCCGGACCCTGGGAATCTCACTTATTTTCCGACCTATTTACAAGCCGCGGGCTATCAAACCGGTTTTTTTGGCAAATGGCATATGGGCGATGACAGTGATGATCCAAAACCCGGATTTGATCAATGGGAAAGTTTTAAAGGACAGGGCGTTTACTACAATCCCACTTTGAATATAAATGGGAAAAGGAAAACATACGCGGATTCCACATACATTACGGATCTGCTTACAGAACGCGCATTAGATTGGCTCGATGATCGTGATAGCAATAAACCCTTCTTCTTGTATCTCTCACATAAAGCAGTACATGCCGCTTTTAAACCGGCCCGGAGACATATGGATCGGTACGAGGGCAAAAAGATTGAGCCGCCTTCAACATATCATCAAACCAAAACAGGTGAATATCGAGATCTAAAATGGCCTCAATGGGTAGCCGACCAGCGGGTAAGCTGGCATGGGGTGGATTATATGTACCACGGCAATGGCGATCTGCAAGAATTAGTGCAAGATTATTGCGAAACCCTGCTCGGCGTCGATGAGAGTGTCGGAGCAGTTATGTCATACTTAAAAAAGAACGGTCTGGATCGATCTACCCTGGTTATCTATATGGGAGATAATGGATTCAGCTGGGGAGAACACGGACTTATTGATAAAAGACATTTTTATGAGGAATCGGTGAAAGTCCCTTTACTAGTTCATTGCCCGGAACTCTTTGAAGGGGGAATCCAACCCCTAGAAATGGTTCAGAATATTGACATTGCTCCTACTATCCTGGATCAGGCTGGAATTTCAAAACCTGAACACATGCCTGGTGTGTCTTTCATGCCCCTATTACAGCGCACAGATTTAAGCAATGCACGTGGGCGTATATTCTATGAGTATTACTGGGAGTATGACTTTCCGATGACACCCACCGTATTTGGAGTTCGAACAGACCAATATAAATTCATCAAGTACCACGGTATTTGGGATCGCAATGAATTGTACGATATTAAGAAAGACCCGGCAGAGATGTATAATCTCATTGGAGACGCAGATCAGCAGGAAACAGCAAAAGCACTCACGAAGGCCTTATATGATTGGCTTGAAAAGACAAAAGGGATGAATATACCTCTTAAACGAACGG
>JAHHLF010000036.1 GCA_018679315.1 Bacteroidia bacterium
CCAATACGCAGCATCGTGAATTAAACCGTGTTTGAACATTTCAGCCTTCCCATTAGCCATTTGTCGGGCCGGTAAAGTGTCCAGGAATTTTGTGATAACCAATATTGATTGGGGTTGGACGATCACTCCCACCTGATTCTTAAGAACGCCCAGATCTACACCTGTTTTCCCGCCAATAGCAGCATCTACCATAGCCAATAAACTAGTTGGGATATTGATAAAATGAATTCCTCGTCTGAATGTCGCCGCTACAAATCCTCCAATATCTGTTACAACACCGCCGCCAAGATTTATTAGGAGACTTTTCCTGTCTGCACCAAGTTCTGAGAGTTGTTGCCATAGCTGCTCGGCTACATGGATATTTTTATACGACTCCCCGGCTGGCACTGCGAGTATTTCAAATTCTTCCGGCTTTGAAAGTTTCGCTTTAAACACCGGCAAACATAGGTCCTTAGTATTCTCATCCACCAGGATGAACATCTTGGAATAATGCTTTTTGGAGATCCAATCAGCCAGAGCTGAGTAGGCTTCTTCATTATAATATACCGGGCTCATGTTATGTCGGGTGTCTTTAAAATGTCAGACTCTTTATGACCACAAATAAAGCCTATTTTCAGTAAATGATTAGCATGGGAGTGTTTATATTTGAGGGCATGCATCAGTAACTCGTATGGATAGGATTTTCGAAAATACCAAAACAGCATTTGCCTTAAAATCTGATTCGGAACTGGAAAGAGCCTACTTTCTTTTTAAACTAATTGCGAACGAGCCACTCGTCAGGATCGGTACGGCAGTAACGAATTTCGCGATCAAAGCACACCTTCCTGTTGATGGCCTGATAAGGGCCACGGTCTTTGATCATTTTTGCGGGGGTGTGAGCGAAGATGATTGCATGCCTGTTATTGATAAATTATGGTCTAAGAAAGTGTTCGCTGTCCTTGATTATTCCGTTGAGGGAAAGCAAACGGAAGATCCTTTAGACGACGCCCTGGAAATGACCCTGAAGATCCTCGACTTTGTCAAAGAAAAAGATGCCATTCCTTTTGCCGTATTTAAACCTACTGGTTATGGCCGACTCGCCTTATTTGAAAAGTTAAGCACAGATGAAGCGCTTAGTGCAGAGGAGCAAGCCGAATGGGAGAGAGTGGTCAACAGATTTGATGTTACAGCCAAGAAAGCCCATTCTTTAGGTGTACACCTGCTAATTGATGCAGAAGAGAGCTGGATGCAGGACCCTGTGGATATGCTAGTGGAAGAATTGATGGAAAAATATAATAAAGAAAAAGCGATCGTTTTTACTACAGTCCAATTATATCGCTGGGATCGGATGGACTATTTGCGCACCTTGCATAAAAAGGCACAAGACGGCGGGTTTAAAGTTGGGATCAAGGCCGTGCGCGGGGCTTATATGGAAAAAGAGAATGAACGAGCCAAAGAGAGGGGCTATGACAGCCCGATCTGTCCTGATAAGCCTGCAACAGACACTAATTTTGATGAAGCTGTCCGATATATGCTTGATGACCTGGACATCTTTTCCATTTTTGCAGGCACGCATAATGAGGAAAGCTGTTATAAACTATTAGAGTGGATGAAAGCTGATGGAATTGCCGAAGCTGATCCGCGTATATGGTTCGGACAACTATTTGGCATGAGCGACCATATTTCATTTAATCTGGCAGAACGGAATTATAATGTAGCAAAGTATTTGCCTTTTGGCCCGGTAAGAGATGTTATGCCCTACTTGATTCGTCGTGCTGAAGAGAATACCTCCGTTGCCGGTCAGACGAACAGGGAATTAGCCCTATTGAAAAAAGAAAGGAAACGCCGTAATCTGGATGAATAAGTCTATTTATAACATAGTACGCTGACTGAATCCCTGCAATTCTCTACGGTGATCTGCGCTGGGTTCACCTCACCTTTTAAATTGATTACGTACAGGCCACAGGGGTCGGCTTTAGTATCACTTGCCTTAAAATCTACCTTGCCGTCTTCCAGGAATTTTTTGATCTGTATTGAATCCAATACCACCGTCGTTGTTGCGTTTATTTTGGTAAGTGATAGCGGCTTTGACCTCAGCTCTTTTAAGACCCGGCAATTAGGAAAATAGCAAAAAGAAGTTCCTGTTTCTTCCGATTTTTTCTTCAGGAATAAGGCAAGAAAGATAAGTCCTATAGATAGCCCGATAAGGTAGTAGCCCAACCGTTTAAGAAATGACATATTTAAAAGATCAGGAAATTGATATCGCTGAATTTCAGATCAAACCAATCTCCTACCGTTTTATTGGTGAGAATGCCGTGATACATATAAAGACCGTTCCGTAGTCCTTTATCAAAACGCAGCGAATTTTCGAGTCCGCCTTCTTCTCCGATCTTCAACAGGTAGGGCGTAAATATATTGCTGATGGATACAGAAGATGTCCGGGGATATCGTGCAGGAATGTTTGGCACACCATAATGAATGACCCCATATTTTTCTAAAGTGGGTTTGTCATGGGTAGTCACTTCGCTTGTTTCGAAACATCCGCCCATATCGATACTAACATCAATGATGACAGCACCTTTTTTCATGTGTTCAACCATCGACTGGGTGACGACAACAGGCGACCTGTCCTTGCCGCGTAGTGCCCCAATAGCCACATCGCAACGCTTAAGGGCTTTGAGTAAATTTTTTGGTTGAAGTGTGGACGTGTAAAGCGTTGTATTTAAGCTGGTTTGAATATTTCTTAACTTGGTTAGGGAGTTATCAAAAACCTTCACATTGGCGCCTAGACCCAGGGCAGAACGCGCTGCAAATTCACCCACCGTACCGGCACCCAGAATGACCACTTCTACAGGAGGCACTCCGCTTATGTTTCCGAACATGAGTCCATTCCCCTTATTGGTAGCTGCCATGATCTCCGAAGCGATCAAAACAGTAGATATCCCTG